>JAADHA010000297.1 GCA_013152105.1 Oligoflexia bacterium
CGTGCAGGACGAGATCGCAGCGTCACGTCAGAGCGCACGAGCCGGGCAGAGAGCTCGCGAGATTGTCCGAACACGGTGCTCATTCCACTTGCTCAGTCCCATGGTGGAGTCCCTCCTCTTCGGAGAACAGGCAGCCCTTCAGCGGGCTGGGTGTGCCTCGACCGTCGCGCCGTCGCTGCGCTCCACCGACTTCGAGGATTTCTGGACCACTGACGAGAACTGGCTTCCGACCTGTAGTTCCGTCAACGCGGAGAAGCACGGCGAGCCGCAGCCGATGCCGTGGTGGCACGAGGAACGGCACGCAAAGCACTACCTGGAGCACCTGGTGGGCCAGAACGGTGGCATCTATGACGAGACCGTGGGTGGAGTCGCTGCCTTTTCCCGGCTCGATTGGCCCGGTGTGCCGGTGCAGGCCCACGACCTCGGTCTGATTCGAGCGCTGTTCGAAGACCTCGGCGACTTCTTCGGTGTCCCCAGTCCGCTGCCGCCCGGCCCGTCGTCTTGCCTCACCTACCCGCCGCGAACAGCACGCCGAAACCAACTGCTGCTGCGGAATATGTAGTTGTCGAACCACCTCCTGTTCGTGGATTGCTCATGACCACTGGCCCCGAATGGACCCACGCCGAGGAACCCTTCCTCGACCAGCTCGTCCAGATGGGCTGGAAGTACACCACCGGCAACCTCGACGACCCCACCCCCACGGGCCGCGAGTCCTTCCGCGAGGTCTTCGTCACCGACGACCTCCGCCAGGCGATCCGCCGCATCAACCTCGACCGGGACGGGCAGCCCTGGCTGGATGACGACCGCATCACCCAGGCGGTCAACGCCCTGACCCGGCTCGGCACCGCCCGACCAGTTTTTCCGCATCTCCAGCGGGAACACACAGATTTCTGCCACCGAGATCAGGGCCATGCCCTTCCCATCTCGCGACTCGATCACAAGGCTGGGTCGCCATCCTGGCGTCGAAGGGCCCCTCCAGAGCGCGGTGGCATGCGCCTTGCTTGCGTGGGGCGTTCGCCGAAAGCCGTGGGCGGTCATGTAGCGGCTCCCTTCCACGGCTCTCCCGGCAACCGCCGGACCAGCGACTCGTGAACGAGATCCCAGGCGCTGTGGATCTCGTATTCCAGCCCGGGTCGGAGAAGCGGCGTGATGTCGTTGAGGAACAGGGCATCCAGCAGCTCGGCGAGCCTGTAGGTCGCGACGTCGGCCTCCCCTGAGAACCACGGGTTCGCCACTGTGTACTCGCGCTGCCACAGCTTGTGCAGAGCGGTACCACCGCGAAACACGGCATGCTTCGCGACGGCAGGACGCTCGTACATGGCGACCAGAGCGCGACTCCAGAGCGCGACTGAGGAGGAGATCCTGCTCGACCTGCGTGTTGTCGGGCCACGGGGCAGCGGTGCGCCAGGCCGTGATGTTTGCGCGTGGGATCATAGGTCGATGTCCACCTGTTCGTTGGGAACCAATCGCCAGCGCTGGTCGGCCTCAATCTCGCCAGCCGGCCGGTCGGTTCGCAGGCGCACCACGCTCGTCCGCCGCTTTGCCAACCAGTGAGCCAGCGGTTCAGCGAGGTCACCTTCTCCAACAGCGGTGATGAGGTATCCGAGTCGCTGAACATCAGGCAGCCGAACGTGGGGAGCGATCTCTACGAGCCGGTCACCATCGATCCTCTCGGCCAGCTCGGAGAGCACGGTAGCGACATTGTTCCAATGACCTGCGGCCGAGAAGAACCCGAGGAGCCTCCGAGGCCCGCTTCGACATCTGCACGAGTGAAGACGTACCGGCCCGAGGCCTGCTGTTCCTCCACCCACTTGGCTATGGTTCTTGGGTTGGCCATGCGCGAATCCGTTCGCAGAACTTGGCGTCTGGCGTTGGTTTTTGCAAACGGTTGCGCAGTTCGCCTGTGATCGCCTGGCGGACTGGTCCGGCGCGTTCGCGGTGATCGGCCTGTCCCTGTCCGCGCCCACGAGGGCTTTGCCCAATTCGAGTCGGAGGCAGGGGCACAGCGGTCGCCCGAGGGGGTGTCAGATCATTGCGGGAGGCGGCGGGCGCCTTCGGCGCCTGGATAGGAAACCAGACTGCAAGGGTGCAGTCCCGCAGACGCAGGCCCCGGGACGTCCCGGGACGGTCCCTCGATCACTCCATCCTTCTCGGACCTCTCCTTCCTGGCGAACTGCTAGGGGAAGTGCCCGCTGCATCGCCATCCTGGCGTCGAAGGGCCCCTCCTGAGCGCGGTGGCATGCGCCTTGCTTGCGTGGGGCCCGGTCCCCGAACCACCCGCGAGTTCCCGGCCCGGAACCAACCACCACGAGGTACTTCATGCCGATCAAGCTTCCACGCACCTTCGTTCAAGTCTCATCCCTTCTCACGCTCTGCTTGGGGCTTGGAACGGGCTGCGTCAACCCCGGCCCTGGACCTCAGGGGACGGACGACAGCGGTGTGGGCACAGGCACGGGCACCTCAACCAGTACCCTCACCGGGGCGTCGACAAGCTGCCTGGCGATCCTCAGCGCGAACCCGGACGCCACAGACGGCGTCTACACCATCGACCCCGACGATGATGGTCCCATCGCGGCGGTCGACACCTTCTGCGATATGAGCACCGATGGCGGGGGCTGGACCCTGGTTCACAAGAATGATCAGTCGGGGTCCGATGACCGCACGGACGATGGCTTCAACCAGGCGGCCTTGCAGTCTGCGACGATCGACGATGTCGCGATCCTGCCCAGGGACACGATCAACGCCATCGGCAACACCTACCGGATCCTGTCCCAGGACGGGGTGGCGCGCTTCTACTGGGACGGGATCGAGTACTACACGACCGAGGAAACCGCGATGTCGGACCCCGGAAGCCGCGCGAAGCTGGCCTGGGAGGACGGCTGGGACACCGGCTGGCTGGAACTCAACCTGAACAGCCACAGCGTCTGCATCCACGGCAGCAGCTTCGCCGAGCAGATCTGCATCCAGCGTTGGTGCTGCGGAGAGCCCAACGAGGGGACCTGGTTCAACCAGGGGACCTGGTCGCCTGGGCACTACGACGGCATGACGGGCTGGGTGCAGTGAGCTGAAGCGGGGCACGGCTAGGAGGTGCGCCGCGAGCGGTTAGTGCCTGCTGCCTGCAAGGCCAGGGACGATCTCAGGGGGCGCCGCCCTCTCTGTTCCTTCCTCGGCGGCAGGTCCTCTCCCATCCAGGTCTTCCGCCGTGCTCTCTCGTATCTTCACGGCCCTGTTGACGGGGGCAGCCGTGGGGCTGGCCATGCTCGGCATCGAAGAGCTGGCCAACCTCGCGACCGCCCAGCCGGGGCTTGCGCCAAGCGAGATCGCCCAGTTGCTGCCCTGCTACCTGGGTTGGCCCGCCATCATGGCTCTATGCGCGGTCTCTGTGCGCGACAACGGCGGCCGGGTCCTGGCGGTCACGGCCGCCGTGTGGGCGTTCGTGATCGGTGCCGTCGCGGCGCTGCTGCTGCGCGAGCGTGGCCTGCCAGCGCCTGCGGTGGTCGGCTTCCTGGCTGCGGGGCTGGTCGCTGTGGGGGCCACTGTGGTCTTGCTGCGCCTGGTCAAGAGCGCTCGCACGCGCTGGGCCCTGGCGGTCTGGGCGCTGGTCTTCATGCCAGCCTGGCGTGCGGTCAACTTGAACGCCTTTGGCCCGCCCGGCGAACCGGCGGCGCTCCGCGCAGACGCCCTGATCATGGGCATCAGCTTGCTGTTGGCCGGCCTCGCCGCGGGGCTCGCGCCGCGCCTGAACCGCTCGTTGTGGGCGCTGGCGGCTTCCGCCCTGCCGGCCCTGCTGGCCATCGGCGGGCGGGTGCTGCTGTCGCCGACCCCTCCGGTACCGGCCGCCGCCAGCGATCAGCCTGACCTGGTCCTTGTCGTCATCGACACCCTGCGAGCGGACCACCTCGGGTCCTACGGCTACTCCCGGCCGACCTCACCGGCGCTCGACGAGCTTGCGGCCCGCGGGCTGCGCTACACCGACGCCACCAGCGCCGCGCCGTGGACCTTGCCCAGCTTCGCCAGCCTGCTGACGGGCCTGATCCCCGCTCACCACGGCGCTGGCGTAAACCCCGGCCAGCACACCACCCAAGCTCCCCTGG
>JAADHA010000292.1 GCA_013152105.1 Oligoflexia bacterium
TCAGCAGGGCCCGCATCTTGAGCAGGGCGAAGAAGGTACTACCAACCGCCCAGGTCAGCGCCGCCATCGGATGCTCGGACCGGGCAAGGAACAGCTCTTCGGGGGGCTGGAAGTGGCTGGATGCGGTCATCACTTCGGTGTGAGCGCCAGCGTCCTCGACGCCCAGCAGTGCCTGCACGCTGGCCCCGAAACCCGACAGCAGCCACCGGCCGCCGACGGTCCGCAACACACCGCGGGGACGCACTCGAGGCGGAGTCTGCCCGATCGCCATGTCTCCGCGTGCCGCGGCCGACCAGTCCGCCACGCGGCGACAGATGTCGGCCATCGCCAGGCAGAGGTTCCGGTAGCCCTCAGCTTCCAGCGCGACACCGCCCCACCACTGCTCCAGGTCGATCGGGCACCAGTCGACGATCCCGCCAGACACGGGTCCACTCAAGCGTTCATGCAGTCTTCGCCCAGGGACAGCCGCGCTGCCCTTCGACAGACGCTCCAGCGCGTCGAGTTCCGAGCTGAGCGCCTGCTTGGCAGAAGAGGCCGTCAACAGAGGCGAGAGCAAACCGAGGATCTGCCTGGGCTGTGGGTCGCCCGCGCGGCTCCGCTTGTCGTCCGCCGCCACCACGGCCACGACCTGCAACAGGCCATCGACGCGTGCCGACAGCTCGGGGACCCGGAGGTAGGTCCGACCAGACTGCCCCACAAAGGGGCCGGTCAGCTCAGAAGCGTCGGCCAATGACCAGTCCGGGATGTCCGTTTAGCTGAAGACCGACGATTCCCACGCCCATGCCCACCGCGAGCGTCGCCCCCGAGGCGATCACCAGCGCGTTGGTGGCGGACTGGGCCACGAGCAGATCGTCCGTGGTGGTGGCCTGGTCGAAGCGCTTCCTGGCCGGGTAGGACATGCCGTAAACCACACCGCTGGCCAGGATCCCCACCGCCCCGGTGACCAGCAAAGGCGTCTTGGCCCTGGGGCGGATGGCGGTGACCGACCGCACCGCGTAGGGATCATCCGCCGCGGCAGCCCGGGCCAGATCAGCGGACTTGTTCTTGGGCTTCTTGTTCTTTCTGCCCTTGCCATCGACCTCGGCCAAGGCCGCGGCGCGCTGGGCGGCTTCCTTGGTCGAGATCAGGTAGCGGTCAGGGACCGCGTTGCCGTCGATCATCCACGCTTCGCGCACATCCTGACTGCCAGCCTCGACAAGCTGAAGCAGATGGGGTCGTCCCATGGTCAGGGCCGGTTCATGCAGCGGCCGACCATCGACCAAGAGTTCGGTTCCCGGAGGCGGGTCGAGCACCATGTCGTCGATGACGACGGGGGGCTGCCCGGCCATGGCGATCTCACCTTCATAGGCAGCGCGAAGGGGATGGCTCAGGGGCAGGTCGTTTACATCCCACACATAGGAGGGGTCGAGCTCGATCGCCGTGCGAAACCAGCGCGTCCCCGTGTCCTTGTCGCCCGTCAGGTAGCGCCAGGCCCCCAGGAAGCGGTAGGCGCTGGCCATGGCAGCGACCGGCAGCGCGACCGTCATGCAAGGAAGGCCGGCGTCCATGCGCACGCCCGACTTGTTGAACGCGTCCTCGTCCAGGTTGCGCAAGGCCAGCGTCATCACGCCGAGGTCATCGCTGGCCATTCTCACGGTGTAGGGTGTCTCACATTCGGCTTGCGCCCAGGCTTCGGTCCCTGGCAGCACCAGGACGAGGACGGCGGCAAGCAGAAGGGGAGCGAGGCGGCGCTGGCGCATCAAGTCTCTCGGGGCTCTCGGGGCTCGCGGGGCTACCGGAGGCGCCAGCCGGAGTGCTCGACGGGCGCGATCGCTAGCCTACCACGGCTCAGCCAGCTTCCGATGTCCCGGCCGGCCGGATCCAGGCGATCGCCTGGCCCGCCACGACCGAAGCCCCATCGTCAATGTCCACACGCAGGACCACCCCAGACAGCGGCGCGCGAACCGCGCTGAAGGTCTTCATCACCTCGACCAGCCCGATCTTTGCACCCACCTCGACCCGCTGCCCCGGGGCCACAAAGGGGGCAAGGTCCGGAGCCGGACGACAAAAAAAGCTGCCCTCCATGGGCGCACAGACGGGTCGAGCCCCAGGTTCGGGGGCGACCAGCTCAGTCCCTTCCCCGAGGTCGTCTACAGGCTGAGCAAGTGCGGGTCCGGCACCCGCTGCCCTGTCCCGGGGCGCGGTGGGGGAACGGCCGGCAGAGCCCAGCACCTCGAGATCGTGCAAGCTCCAGATCCGGGGGTTCTTCACCCGGCGGTAGCCCGTCGACTGGTAGGCCATCTCGGCCAGGGCTTCCAGCCAGGGGCGCAGCTCAGAGAGCCGCACGACCTCGTCGGTGTCCATCCGGGCCGCGGCCTGGATCGGATCCATATCCGCCTCGATGCGGGCGGCCGTGCGCGCCATGCCCGCTTCGATCTCCGCGCGCTCGGCAGGGTCATCGGTGGCGATCTCGAAGTTGTCATCCAGCTTGCTATTGTAGGTCGCGATGGCCAAGGTGCGCCCCTCCATCACCGACTGTCGCGCGACCGGCGTAGAGAGCTGAATGATGGGCTCGTAGGGCAGCCCCGCCATCGCGTAGTAGCCAGCCCCGCTGGCCTTTCGGAGCAGCACGGTGAACATCGGCGTGGCGTTGGTGCTGTTGGTGTAGATGAGCGAGCTGCCGTAGCCCAACAGCCCCAGGGCTTCGGCCTCGACCCCAATGTCAAAGCCCGCCACGTCCTGCAGCCACACCAGGGGGACGCCATCGTCGTTGCAGGCGCGGCTGAAGGCGGCGAGCTTGGCGATGCCTTCGCGGTAGAGGATGCCACCCGGCCGGTGCCCCGGACCGTCGGGGTGGGGCTGGGGCTCGAGCACATTTGCGGCGAAACCGACGAAGAGCCCGCCGACTCGGGCGACGCCGGTGCACACCTCGAGACCGCGGTCGGGCATGAACTCGTGAAAGAGGCTGCCATCGACCAGGCGGGCGAGGACCTGCCGGATGTCGTAGATGTGGCGGTGGTCCCGAGGTAGCAGCTCGTCGAGCTGGGCCGGGTCCAGCAGCGGTGGCTCGGGCTCGACCCCGTGTCGATAGAAGGCGGCGCCGCTGTCGGGCAGCCTTTCCACTTCCCGCCGAATGTGCTCCAGGCAGGTCCGGTCGTCGGGAACCCGCACATCGGCGCAGGCGCTGCGGTGGACATGGACTTCCGGGCCGCCGATGTCCAGGCTGGTCAGTTGCAGGCTTTTGGCGCCCTTGATCAGGGCCGCCCCGGCGATGACCATATAGGCGCGCTCGGTCATGTAGACCCGATCGCTGATGATGGGCATGTACCCACCACCCGCGATGCAGTCCCCGAAGACCCCGGCGATCTGCGGCACTCCCGCGGCCGACAGCTCGCTGTTCTTCTTGAAGATGTGGCCGGCCCCGGTGCGCCCAGGAAAGGACCGGCTCTGCTCGGGCAAGAACAAGCCCGAGCAGTCGACCAGGTACACCACGGGCAGCCGCAGCCGCAGGGCCATCTGCTGGGCCCGCTCGATCTTCTCGGGCGTGAGCGGCCACCAGGCGCCGCTGGCGACCGTGTTGTCGTTGGCGATCACCATCACGTAGCGACCGTGAACCCGGCAGAAGGCGGTCACCACCCCCGCACCCGGTGCCTGGCGGCGGCTGCCCGCGAAGCTGCGACCCCAGTTCACCAGGGTCCCGACCAGGAGCGGGGTCGTGCCGGGGTCAACCAGCAGATCGATGCGTTCTGTGGTGGTCAGCTTGCCCTTGTCATGGACGCGCTGCGCCCCCCAGCCTTCCCGGACCACCGCGCGGCGGTCCTCCAGCGCGGCTTCCAGGGCCGCGACGTGCTGAGCGCTGTCCCGACGTTCGTCGGCACTGGCCACGATGTCTCCCCCCAAGGGGTTCATCCTGAGCTTCATGTCGGGTCCTTTTGGCCAGGCGAGGGCGACAGCGCGATGTCGCCCGTGGCCATCGCATGCTCCAGAAAAGCGGTGTCGTAGTCCCCCGCGATGAAGCGGGGGTGGTCGAGCACGGCGCGATGCAGTTGGAGGGTGGTCGGCACCCCGTCGACGACAAAATCTTGAAGGGCGGCCCGCATATTCTTCAGCGCA
>JAADHA010000561.1 GCA_013152105.1 Oligoflexia bacterium
CACGCCGCCGACGCGATCCCAGCGATTCGCCCACCCCGACCCTCTCGCGGTGGCCGCACCGGTGGTCGCTCCAGCAACGGCGGCGGTCGAGGTGGCGGCGGCGGCCGAGGTGGTGGCGGTCGAGGTGGCGGCGGCGGCGGCCGAGGCAGTGGCAGTTTTCGCCATAGAGGGCGCTGATCCGGTCGGCGGCGGGCTTGCCTGGGTCTCCGCCTGTTCAGGGCAGGCTGCACCAGTCGGGAAAGGCGTCGGGCAGCGTTCCATCGGCGTAGGGTTCGCTGGCCAGCGTGTAGGGGTGGTCGACCATGAACTGCCACGCGTAGGCCGGGCCTTCGTCGGGGATGACGTGCCCGCCGTCGTGTACACACTCGACCACAAAGCTGCCGTCCGCCAGCAAGCTGTTGGCGAAGTTGGTGCTGGTGTCTTCGAAGGACAGGGTCGCGTAGGTGTCTGACGGTCCGCCCCAGGTGATCAGCACCGGCAGGGGGCGATCCGGCGTGCTGTAGGTGCCTTGCGTGGTCCCGCCCGAGAAGATGGCGGTGCTGGCCAGCCACTGGGCTTCGTACATGGTCATGTACGTCGTCCACAGCCCACCCGCGCTCATGCCAGTGGAGTAGATCCGGTTCAGATCCACGTCGTACTGCTGTGAGACGCAGGCCAGCAGGTCCTCGAAGAGGAGCAGGTCGGGGTTGTCCTGGGGGTCGTCCAGGAAGTGCCATTCGAAGACGGACCCGTCACTGTTTGGGGCGAGGACGATCACACCCTGGTCTTGCGAGAGGTTGTTGAGATCTAGCGAGCGCACGATCCCGGACGCCGTGCCGCCCAGCCAGTGCCAGGCGAAGATCACGGGGGCGCCGACCGGGTCGTCGGGCAGGACCACCTTGACCTGGTAGCTGGTGTCGCCGGTCGCAAAGTCGTCCAGCATGCCATCGGTGAGGATCGGGCAGTCCCCCTTCGAGTAGGTCGGCGGCGTCAGGTTGCTGGGCGTCATGCCGGTGGCGCCAGTGTCGTCTCTGCTGCCGGTGTCGCTGCCAGTGCCGATGCCAGTGTTCTTGCCGGTACACGCCAGCAGGAGCAGTAGAGGGATGGACATGCTCATCCTGTGGGGTTGGAGTCAGTGTCTTCGGCCCACTGGATGATGCGCCGGGCGTCGGCCCAGCGGGTGGCGTCGCTTCTTGCCCCCAGCAGCGTGATCAGCAGGCGCTGGCCGGTGCGGGTGCGGACCAGCGTGGTCAGGCAGTACCGGGCCGTGTCGGTGTAGCCGGTCTTGCCGACCTGGACATCGACCCGGTTGCCGTAGAGCAGCTTGTTCGTGGAGCCAAGCCGTCGGACCGGGTGGGGGTCGCGGTGCAGGTCCCACCAGGGCGAGGAGGCGGCCAGGGCCAGGGCCGGAACCGCCGACAGGGCCATCGTGGCGCGGGCGATGTCGCGAGCGGTGGACAGGTTGTCGTCTTCCAGGCCCGAGGGGTCGGTCCAGGTCGAGTCGTTCATGTCGAGCTGCGCGCTGACGCTGTTCATCCGGCCCACCAGATCGTCCACGCCCACGCCGGCCGCGGCGGCCAGGGCATAGGCCGCCCGGTTGTCCGAGGCGACCAGGGCGGCACCCAGGAAGTCCCAGCCCGTACCACAGTCCCCAGTGGACAGACGGCTGATGGCGCCGCTGCGCGTTGGTCGCTGTTCCGCGTCGATGCAGGCGCGACGGTTCAGGTCGGGGTTCAGCGAGGCGTAGGCCAGCGCGGCGACCGTCTTGGTCAGCGAGGCCACGGGCTGGCGGTTGTCGGCCCGCTTTTCGAACAGGACTTGTTGACGGTCGGGGTCGTAGACGATGGCCGCTCGGGAGCGCACCCGAGGGCCACGGGCCGGGCCGTGCTGGGCCAGGGCGCTGATCGCCAGGGCGTCGGTCCCGGGTATCCAAGCCGGAGGCAGCCAGTCGGGGGCCGGGCGGCCGGCGCCCTGTGCGACCGGAGCGAGGTTTGGCGCGAGGCTCGGAGCGAGGCTCGGAGCGAGGGCCCGGCGAGCCTGGGCGAGCGGGCCTGGGGCGAGAGACAGCAGCGCCCCTGTCACAAGGAACGATGTGATGAAGAGCGCGGCGAGTCGGATCGGATGATTCACCGGCGGATGCTATTGGATCAAGTGCCGCCTGTCCGCCCCTGGCCTGGTTTTTCTGGCCGGAGGGCGGGCGGTCTCAGACCATCGCTGTCGGGACGCTCCGCATCACCACTGCCGCCCCGAGGCCGCCCGCTGCGCAGATGGACAAGAGCGCGTGGTTCGCGTCCGTCTGTGCCAGCTCGTGGGCCAAAGTCAGGACCATACGAGCACCGGTGGCGCCGAAGGGGTGGCCCAGGGCGATCGAGCCTCCGTGGATGTTGAGTCGCTGGGGCGAGATCGTGCCCACCGCCTGTGAACGGCCCAGGCGCTGCTGGGCAAAGCTGTCGCTCTCCAGCATCTTGAGGATGCACAGGACTTGGGCGGCGAAGGCCTCGTGCAGGTCCACGCAGTCCACTTGGTCGAGTGCCAGGCCCGCTCGGTCCAAGGCCAGCGGCATGGCCAGGGCGGGCCCCATCAAGAGCTGGTCCGCCGGGTCGACACCGACATAGGCCCAGGAGTCGACCCTGGCCAGGGCGGTCTGTCCATGCTTGCGGGCGGCCTGCTCGCTCATCAGCACCACGCAGGCGGCGCCGTCGGTCAGCGCGCTGCTGTTTGCCGCGGTGAGGGTGCCGTCCTTGGCGAAGGCCGGGCGCAGTCGGGCCATCTGTTCGACCGAGGTGTCGGCCCGCACGATGCTGTCCCGGTAGACGGTGGGGCGGCCGGGGGGCGTGACCGGCACGATCTCGTCGTCGAAGCGCCCGCTGGCGATGGCGGCGGCGGCGCGCTGGTGGCTGCGGACGGCCAGGGCGTCCTGGTCCTCTCGGCTGATCTGGTTGCGCTTCGCCATGCGCTCGGCGGCCTGTCCCATCAGCTCGCCCGTGCTGCGCTCGGCCACCTGGGGCTGGCGGGGCAACAGGTCGCGGCTCAGCGACAGCTTGCCCAGAAGCCCCAGGTAGTCGCTGACCCCGGCCTTGCTGTTCATCACGACGGGACCCGCCTTGCGGATCAGGCTGGGTGGCATGGTCAGGGCGGCGTTGCTGGTCGAGTCGCTGCCCCCGGCGATCACCACGTCGGCCTCGCCGCGCTCGATCTTGGCCACGCCGTCGGTGATGGCCTGCATGCTGGAGGCGCAGGCGCGGGTGACCGTGACCGCCTCGACCGTGGGAGAGAGGCCCCCCTTCTTGGCACTGTCCAGGACGATCTCTCGACCGACATTCGGGCTGCCCTGGGGAAGGATCACGCCGCCCCAGACGACCGCCTCGACCGCGCCAAAGGGCACACAGAGTCGGTCGAGCGCTCCCTCGACGGCCAGCAGGCCCAGCGCGATGCTGTCCAGCTCGGTGTACTCGGCAAAGGCTCGGACGAAGGGGGTGCGGGCGCCGCCGACGATGACCGCCCGGCGATGATTTGGAATGCCAGGCATGCGTTACCTCCCCACCAGGCTGCCGCCACAGACGCGCAGGAGCTGGCCGGACAGCGCACAGGCGCCGGGTGAACAGAGAAAGGTGATGGCCTCGGCCACGTCCTGGGGAAGTCCGCCCTGAGACAGGTTGCACAGGCGGCGGGCGACCTCGCGAGTCGCCAGGGGGATGGCCGCGGTCAGGCGGGTCTCGATGAAGCCCGGTGCGACCGCGTTGAGCGCGATCCCGCGGCGACCCAGCGCTGGGGCCGCGGCGGCCACGAAGCCGGCGATGGCGGCCTTGCTGGTCGCGTAGTTGGTCTGTCCTACGTTCCCCGCCAGGCCGGCGATGCTGGACAGACAGACGACGCGTCCGTGGGTGTGCAGCAGCGGTTGCAGGGTTTCGTGCAGGCGCAGCACGGCGTGGAGGTTGACCTCCATCACCATATTCCACTGGTCGAGTTCCATGCGGCCCAGGGTCTTGTCGCGTGTGACACCGGCGTTGTGTACGACGATGTCCACACCGTGAAAGCCCTCACGCAGGAAGGCGGCGATCCGCTGTGGAGCGTCCGCCGTCGCCAGGTCCACCTGGAGGG
>JAADHA010000104.1 GCA_013152105.1 Oligoflexia bacterium
CTCACGCTGGCTGGCTTTGTCGATGAGGGCTTTCGGCGGCGCCTGTCGGTGAGTGGAACGGCGCGGACCGGCATGGGTGACGCCATCGCCGCGATCCTCAAACCCAGTGCTCCAGGCGGCAGCAGTCTCGATGGACCCGGTGTCGACCTCACAGACCCGAGCTTGTGGGCCAGTCAGCTCCAGGTCTCGGTCGTGCCGCTGGACCTGAGCATCGAGGATCTGGCGACCTTTATCGACCTCCCCCCGGGGCTGAGCGGTGGGCTCTCGGGCGGCTTCCAACTCACCGGAGACCCCAGCACTCCGGCGGTCAGTGGCGCCTTGCAGCTCACCAACGGTCAACTCGGTGCCGTGTCCGTGCAGTCTGGGCTGCTCGTGTTGATGCCGGCAGAGGGTGGCTATCACCTGAGCTTGGACCTGGGCATGCTCGACGCTGAGGCGGTGAATCACGAGCTGCACGTCGCTGGCTTCGTGCCGGTCGCGGTTGGTGGCGAGACCCCGTCGACCGACGCGGTGGCGGGGATGGACCTTCGCGTGAACGGTGCCTTGCCCCTTGGCTTGCTCAGGGGTGTCGTCCGCGGCGTCGCGGATCCAGCCGGAGCGTTGATGCTGGATGCCAGGATCACGGGCAGGCCCAGGACTCCGGTCGTGCAGGCCGAGTTGTCCCTGGCCGATGGCGCGCTGACCTATGAACCCCTGGGCCTGGTCTATGACGACCTGAACCTGAAGCTGCGCGTTGCCGGGGATCAGCTCTTCGTCGACCACTTGGAGATGTCGAATCACAAGCGCTTTGGGCTGCTGGGCGGCCGGAGCGGCCGGAGCGGCCGGAGCGGCCGGCGTCTACGCACGCTGTCGGGGACCGGCCATGCCGTGCTGGACGGGTGGGGTCCCGCCTCGGTCGATGCCACCCTGAACCTGGATGGTTTCTGGCTGATCGCCGATCAGGACCACGAGCTGGCCTTGAGCGGCGACCTCACCATGTCCGGGGCCTGGCCGTCGCCGCTGGTGTCTGGGGCCCTGGCTGTGGACACCTCGCAGATCATCTTTGGTGAGGATGCGTTCGCCGGAGACCGCAGTCTGGCCATCGACCATTCGCTGACGATCAAGCGATCCAAGGCCACCTCCGTCGCCCAGCCTCACGTCGTCCGTGGCCCGGCCCTGTGGAGGCGCTTTTCCATCGACGTCGACCTGGACCTGCTCCGAAACTTGAGGCTCCGGGCCACCGTGCCCCTCCAGAGTGACTACGGGCAGCAGTTCGCCCAGCTCTCATCGGTCGGCCTGGACACCGAGCTGGGCGGCAAGCTGCGGCTGACTCAACAAGACCAGAAGCTGGCCTTACAAGGGTCGATTGAGACCTTGCGGGGCACCGCCACGGTCCTGGGTGTGCCCTTCGATATTCGCGACGGGACCATCTCCTTTCTGGGGGATGGGGTCGACAATCCCCTGGTCGACGTCGCCGCGGTGCGCCACACGGGCAGCTACGGTGATGTCAACGTGAAGCTGAGCGGTTTCGTGGACAGCCTGAAGATCGACCCGTCGTCTGAGGACTACCCGGACAAGACCGATGTGGTGACCCTGCTGTTGTTCGGCAAGCCGGCATCCGAGATGGGCGACACCGAGGGCGCGGCCGGGGCCCAGGTGGTCGCGGCGACCCTGTCGGCCCTCACGGGTAGCGTAGAGCAGGCGCTGGGGGCGTCGGTGTTTGATGAGCTGGAGATCGATCCCAGCGCGGTGCGAGTAGGCTGGGCGCTCTCCGACCGGCTCTTCCTGCGTCTGCAGCGACGCTTCGAGGACAACGGCACGGACAACCAGACCCAGGTCACCTTGGAGTACCTGATCTCTCGACGCCTCTATGCGGAGTTCACGACCGGTGATCGCGCCGTGTCCAGTGCCAGTCTCTACTGGCGTTGGCGCTTCTGATGGGGCCGACCCACGGGGCCCGCGGCGATGGCAGCCCACGCGAGCTGTGGCTGGTGGTGCCGTGTCGGGACGAGGCCCGCCGACTCGACTCCATGGCCTTTCTCGAAGCGCTGCGTCGCTGGCCCTGGCTGAGGCTGTGCCTGGTTGACGACGGCAGCACCGATGGCACCCTGGGTCTGTTGCACGCGCTCGCCGAGCAGGCGCCGCAGGGTCGGGTGAGGGTGCTGTCCCTGCCGGACAACCTGGGCAAGGGCGAGGCGGTGCGGGCGGGCCTGCTTGCCTCGCTGAGCGGTGCCAGTCCCGACATCGTGGGATTCTGGGACGCGGACCTCTCCACACCCCTCGATGCGCTCCCGCTCCTCGTCGACACGATGCTGGCCGACCCTCAGCGAGAGATCGTCATGGGCTCGCGGGTGAAGCTGCTCGGTCTACGGGTGGAGCGGCGCCGACGGCGACACTACGGCGGCCGAGTGGTGGCGACGCTGATCTCCCTCGTCCTGGGGTTACCGGTCTACGACACCCAGTGTGGTGCCAAGCTCTTCCGGGTGAGCCCCGCCCTGCGTGCCGTCCTGGTCGAGCCCTTCCTGACGCGCTGGCTCTTCGATGTGGAGCTGCTGGTGCGCTGGCTTCAGCTTCACCCGGCCGGCGCATGGCAGACCGCCCTCTGCGAGCTGCCGCTCCCCGTGTGGCGCCATGTCGAGGGCAGCAAGGTGCGACCGATCGACGCCTTGCTGGCGCCGCGAGAGCTGCTGCGGATCCGGCGGCATTACGGTCGGGTCAGCGTGATCTCGGCCAGCTCGGCGGGGCAGGCGAACCGGACCGGGGCGATGGAGTAGCCAAGGCCGCGGCTGACGAAGAGCCACGTCTTGTCTTGCTGATACCAGCCCGAGACGAAGGCCCCGCTGCCGCGCGGCACCCACACCGCACCCAGCCCGGGGATCCGGACCTGACCGCCGTGGGAGTGGCCGGAGAGCACCAGGTGGATGTCGGGCCCGGCCAGGGCTGGGAAGGCGGCTGGGCTGTGGCTCATCACCAGGGTGGGCTCTCTTTGGCGTAGGCATGTTCGCAGGCGGCCCAGGTCGGGCGAGCCGGCCAGCAGGTCGTCCGTGCCCCCCAACTGAATCGGACCCGCATGAACGACCTGATCGGTGAGGAGCGTGATCCCGTGGCGGCTCAACAGCTTCGCCCAGCGCTGCGGCGAGGCGCCCGACCAGTGCTCCCAATTCCCCATCACCGCAAAGCGACCCAGCGGTGCAGGCGGCAGCGCGTCCAAGAAGCGGTCGACCGTATCGGGCTGCCAGCCGCGGGTCACGATGTCGCCGGTCAGCAGGACCAGATCGGCGGCAGAGGCGGCGATCGCGGCGCACAGCGGGTCCAGCCACGGCACAGGCCCGGTGAGGTGAACATCGGTGAGCTGAAGGACTCGGACCGGCTCGGTGAGATGAGGAATGGCCAGCCGATGGCGAGACCGGACCAGCCCCCCGGAGATCTGCCTTCGGCGTGGGGAAAAGACCCACTCCTGGTCGCTGCCACCCGGAGCCAGGCCATCGGGCAGGCGGCTTGCCGGGGGGAAGAAGACGCCCAGGCTGAGGCCCTTGGAGACGCCGTGGACGAAGCGCCAGGCGGCCCGCAGGCTTGCGGTGGGGCTGGCGCTGGTGCTCATGGGCAAGACGCGCGCTGACAGAGCACGGTGATCTGGCGCACATCGGGCATGCCTGCCAGGTAGCTTCGCGCCGCGGCGGTGTCGGTCGCTGGGCTCACGACCAAGGCAACGCCGCCCTCATTCGCCAGCTCGATCGCCGCGGCCATGGTGGGGTCGTCGACCTGCTCGGCCAGGATGAGCGTCCCCGTGCGGTCCGTCCCCGAGGCAAGCGGGCGCGCGACGTAGCCCTGCACCGCTCCCGCGCGCACCATTCGTCCGGTACTTCGGACCGTCTGGTGGACCGGATCGGGCAGCGTGGCCTTGGGCGGCGTGTCGCAGGACCCAAGCACCAGGCCCAGGATGACGGGGAGTGCGGGTGTCACAAGCGACACCTACCCTTGTCCTGGACCCGAGTCCGGCATGCGCAAGTGGATCAGGTACTCGACGTTGCGCTTCTTGGCGCCCCGGATCGGGCTGGTGGTCGCGCCCAGGACGGTGCAGGCCGCGCCGATCGCGTC
>JAADHA010000185.1 GCA_013152105.1 Oligoflexia bacterium
TCTCTTCTCCCGAACGACCTGTACCCTCGACCGACAGGTCCACGACCCCGATCTCGCATCGAAGGAAAAGGATCACGCAGCCTCGTCCGACCCGGGCAGCTTCACCCAACGCGCGTAGAGCGCGGGCAAGACAAGCAGGGTCAGCAGGGTGCTGGTGAGCAAGCCGCCGATGACCACGGTGGCCAGCGGACGCTGCACCTCGGCCCCAGCGGTCGTGGACAGGGCCATAGGCAGAAAGCCAAGGGCTGCGACCAGCGCGGTCATCAGCACGGGCCGCAAGCGCTGCTGAGCCCCCTGGCGCGCCGCCTCGATGGCGCTCAGACCGCCGTTGTGAAGGTCCAGAATGCAGCTCACCAGGACGACACCGTTCATCACCGCGACGCCAAAGAGGGCGATGAAGCCGACGGCCGCCGAGATGGACAGGGGGAGCCCGCGCAACAGCAGGGCGACCAGACCACCGGTGACGGCCAGGGGCACATTGGCGTAGACCAACAGGGTGATGCGGGTCGAGCGAAAGTTGGCCTGAAGCAACACGAAGATGAGCAACAGCACGATCGGCACCAGCAAGGACAGACGCGCCGCCGCCTCCTGGAGATTCTCAAAGGAGCCTCCCCAGTCGATGAGGGTGCCATCGGGCAGCTCGACTTCATCTTCGATGCGCTGCTGGGCCTCGGCGACAAAGCCGGCGACATCGCGACCACGCACGTTGAGTTCGATGGTCAGGCGACGCTGCACGTTCTCGCGACCGATCTGCAGGGGGCCCTGCTCGACCGTGATCCTCGCGACCTGTTCGAGCGGCACCTTGGCACCACCGGGCCGCCCGACCAGCACCCTACCCAGGGCCTCGGGGTCTGCGCGAAGCGACTCTGGGAAGCGAAGCTGCAAGGCGAAGCGACGCTGGCCGACCAGCACCTCGCCCACCGATCTGCCGCCGATGGTCTCGACCGCATCGAGCACATCTCGAGCGTCCATGCCCAGGCGCGAGATGGCCTGGCGGTCGACCTGCACGTCGAGCATGGGTAGCCCGGCGAGCTTCTCAACCTTGACATCCTGAGCACCGTCCACCTGGGTGAGGACGGCGACCAGCTCGTCACCGCTGCGCCGCAGCGCCTCGAGATCCTCGCCATAGAGGAACAGGGCGACGTCGGAGCGCACGCCCTCGATGAGCTCGTTGACCCGCAGCTCGATGGGCTGAGAGAAGGCAAAGTTCACGCCAGGCACTGCCGCGCTCAGCACCTTCTCAAGCTCCACCACCAGCTCGGCCTGATTGCTGGCCCGGGTCCACTGGTCCCTGGGATGCAGCATCACGTAGACATCCGAGAAGTCGACCCCCATCGGATCGGTGGCGATCTCGGCCCGCCCCGTGCGGCTGATGACCGTGCTCACCTCGTCCGGGAAGCCCGCCATCAACGCCGACTCGACCGCCGTGGCCTGATTGATGGACTCCTCCAGGCTCACCGAGGGAGGCCGGATGATCTGCAGGGCGATGCTGCCCTCGTCAAGTTTGGGCACAAACTCGGCCCCCAGCATGGGCAGGACGCTCAGGCTGGCGAGGAAGGCCAGGGCCGCAACCCCTCCCGTGAGGTTGGGGCGGCCAAGGACCGCCCGCAGCACGGGCCGATAGGTCCGGTGGGCGAGTGCGAGCAGCCACGTCTCCTTCTCTTCCGCGCCTCGCAGGAACAGCGAGGCCAGCACGGGCATGGCGACCAGCGAGAGCACCAGCGAGCCGATGAGGGCGAAGACCACCGTCAAGGCCATGGGCCGGAACATCTTGCCTTCGATGCCGGTGAGCGCCAGGATCGGCAAGTACACCAGGATGATGATGCTCACCGAGAAGGCCACGGGCCTGGCGACCTCGCGGGCGGCCCGCAGGATGGTGCTCTCGTCCACTGGCTTGCCCTGGGCACGACGCTGCCCGACAACACGCACGACGTTCTCGATGAGAACCACCGATCCATCGACGATCAGGCCGAAGTCGATGGCACCCAGGCTCATCAGGTTTCCCGACAGCCCCGCCAGCTTCATGCCGATGAAGGCACAGAGCATGGACAGCGGGATGGCCAGCGCCACGATCAGCCCACCACGCAGGTTGCCCAGCAGCAGCAGCAGGACCGCGACGACCAGGAGCCCTCCCTCCAGCAGGTTCTTCTCAACGGTGTGGATGGTGCGCTGCACCAAGTCTGTGCGGTCGTAGAAGACGTCAATCTCCACGCCCTCGGGCAAGCTGGGGCGCAGCTCATCGACGGCGTCGGCCAGGGCCCGGGAGACCACACGAGCGTTCTCTCCAAAGCCCATCATGGCGATACCGATGACCGCCTCGCCGCGCCCATCACGGGTCACCGCTCCCTGGCGGATCAGCGGTGCGAACTGCACCTCACCCAGGGCGCCCACGGTGATGGGCGTACCTTCGGGGGTGGTGCTGACCACGACGCGCTCGACATCGTCGAGGCTGCCCAACAGCGCCGTGCCACGGACCAGCATCTGCTCACGGCCGCGCACCAGGTAGCCGCCACCAACGGTGAGGTTGTTGTGCTCAAGCGCCTCAAAGATATCGGCGAGCACCAGATCGTGGGCCGCCACGCGCTCGGGCCGCACGGTGACCTGAAAGGTGCGCAGTTCACCACCAAAGGTGTTGATCTCGACGACACCCGGAACAGAGCGAAGCCGAGGGGCGACCTGCCACTCCAGCACATCACGCAGGTCCATCAGCGAACGCTGGCCCTCTGCATCCGGTGCCGCTCGGATCTCGAACTGGAAGATCTCGCCCAGTCCGGTCGAGGGTGGGCCTATCTCAGGGTCCCCGTAGCCCTCTGGGATGGCCTCCCGAGCCGCGCCGAGCCGCTCGGAGACCACCTGACGAGCCCACCACAGGTCGGTGCCCTCATCGAAGACCACGGTGACGACTGACAGTCCAAAGCGAGAGACGCTGCGCAGCTCTGCGGTCGCAGGCAAGCCGGACATGGCCGTCTCCACCGGCCAGGTCACGAAACGCTCGACCTCCAGGGGAGAGAGCCCCGGAGAGTCGGTGAGCACCTGGACCTGCACATTTGTGACATCGGGCACGGCATCGATGGGTAGCTGACTGACGGATTGCAGACCCATGGCCACCAGCAACACCAGGCCGATGATCACCAGGGCCTTGTTGCGCAACGACAGCGCGATGATCCGATCAAGCAGGCCCGGGCCCGTCGGGGACAGCAGCGCGTGTTCTTCGGCTCCCTCTACATCATCGGGACTGTGTACATCAGTCTGCATGACCTTCCCCCAGCTCGCTCTTCTGCAGCTCGCTCTTGAGGGCAAAGGCTCCGTCGATGACCACGGGGTCTCCTGGACTCAGGCCGGCGATGACCAGCGCCTGGCGGCTGTTTCGCTCCGCGATGGCCAGCTCACGGGCCTGGTACAGACCTGGCTCTTCTTCGACAAAGGCGATGTCCTTGCCGTCGAGACTCTGCACAGCGCCCGCCGGCAGCACGATGCCCCTCGCCCCACCCGGACGGGAGATGGACAGGGTCGCTGTCGCGAACATATTGGGCTTGAGCCGCCCATCCTGGTTGTCCACCACGACCCGCACCTCGACGGTACGAGAGTCCGGCTCCACCCAGTCCCCGATCTGGTCCACGCTGCCCTCGAAGACCTGGTCAGGCCAAGCCTCGACGGTGAAGCGCACCGACTGGCCCACCGCGACCTTGGCCAGGTCGCGCTCATAGAGATCGATGAGCAACCAGACTTCGTCGAGTTGCCCCAGGTGAAAGAGCCGGTCACCGGGTGCCACCAGCCGCCCGACCGAGGCATCCGTCGAGAGCAGCTTGCCGCTGATGGGGCTGCGCACCGGGATGTGCGAGACATAGTGCTCCCCGGCGGGTGGGTCTCCGATGTCGGGATCCACCCCCAAGATGCGCAGGCGCTCCTCGGCGGCCTCGAGCGAAGCCTCGGTCTCGGCATCGTCCGCCTCGGCCTGGAGGACCTGGGCGTGTGACGAAACCCCGTCAGCCTCCAGGCCACGCAAGCGCTGCAGACGAGCATCCGCGGCGGCGTCACGGGCCTTGGCGCCTCGGAAGGCGGCGACGGCCTC
>JAADHA010000189.1 GCA_013152105.1 Oligoflexia bacterium
CACAGCGGGCCAGCGCTCGTCCAGCTCGACCCGATCCAGCTCGGCGGCGGTGATGCCGGCAGCTTCCAGTGCGCGCCGGGCGGCGGGGATGATCGCGAGTGGAGCCAGCCCGACATCCGCGGTCGCCGACCAGACTCCAGCCACTCGAGCCCGCGCCTGCAAGCCGAAGCGCCGCACAGCCTGACCGCTAGCCAGCACCAGCGCCGCAGCGCCCAAGCAAGGTGGCGCGGGGATGGCGTTCTGGATGGGCGCATCGTTGAAGTCGCCCGCCAGGTCCACCGTCTCAGCCAACCAGGTGCGTTCCTGGCGCGCTGCAAGCACACGGCCCCGCGATCGCTCAACCCAGGCCGAGACTGCTTCCGGGTCGATCCCGGCCCGCGCCGCGACCCGCGTCGCAGCCGCATGACCCACCGCTGACCCATCCGAACTGGCAGCACCGTCCCCAGATGCCGCGATCAGGACCACCTGGTGCAGGCCACTGAGTACAGCCAGCGCCCCGTGCTGGAAGGCCGTCAACCCACACCCGTCGCCTGCCAACTTGGTGATCGCCAGCCCAGCCCGCCCCAGGCCGTGCTCCAGCGCCATCCCCGCGGGCGCGCCCGTCGCAAGCGCCAGATCGATCCACTTTGGGTCGATGCCGCTGCGGGCCACGACTGCCCGCACGACCAACTCGGCCAGCCGCTGGTCTTCATCGCCAGAGGCCACAGGCGATGTGCCGAGAAGAGCACGCGGCGTACGCAGCGCCTCGAGCACGAAGACATCAGGGACTGCCGGGGATGGCATGCCAGGTCTACTTCGCGTCGGCGACATCCTCGAGCGTGCCGCAGCTAGGCATCTTCTGCCCGAAGAAGGGGTTCTGGATGTCGCCCTTGCGCTGCATCCAGTGCGCGGACTTCATCGGGCAGAAGGCGCTGACGACCTTTTTGTCGCCACCCATATTCTCACGCGCGAAGGCCGCCACGCCCAGGCTGATCGTGGGCAAGCCTTCGCGGACATCAGCCAGCGGCTTGCCGGCGAGCGCGCCCGCTGCGTTGCCGACGCCAGTGGCCAGGGCCTTGCTGTTTTCTGACAGGTCTGACGCCTGGGTCGCGGCCTGAGCCGCTTGCTGAAGCGCCGTCAGCGCAGCGTCGGTGCCGGGCTGATCGTCCGCCGCCAGGCGCTCGGCCAGATCGACCGCGCCACTGACCACCGCCGTGGCGCCTGGGGTCTTGCAGCAGGAGAAAGCGAAGCGAGCGAAGGGGTCGTCCTGCGTTGCCGGGGGGGCCGCCAGTGCCTGGCCCTCGAGGCCAGCGATCTTTTCGAGGCCGCCGCCGCTGCCAACCACGACCGCGTCCTTGGGGTTTGACCCGGACTGCGAGCCGCAGGCCGACAGGCCAATAACGCACACCATTGCCATCAGGACGGAGCTGAAAACAGGGCGGGGAGAAGGGCGAGTTCGCATGATGCCTCCGGAAGGATTCGGTGTATCACGTTGGCGACGGGCCGTGCCGCTTGCTGTTGCCAGCCCACTGCGGTAGGAGTCAGGCTCTGCGGACACGGACTGAAGGCACTGATATGAAGGGTCTGATATGAAGGTACTGGCATGGCTCCTGGGCGGCGGTTGCGTCGCCACCGGCATCATCGCGATGAGCAGTGGCGGCATCGGCATCCCGGGCGGCCCAACTGCGACCCAGTTCGGCAAGCTGGGCTTCGACGCCTTGCCTGAAGTGGCCTTCACCGGCCAGGGCTACGTGGCCTTGGGCTTGCTGGTGGTCGGAATCGGCATGTTGGTGGCTGCCAACCGAGGCGCGTGGCAGGACACGGGCGGCTACTGAGACCCACCCCAGCGCGACCCGCGCAGAGGCCGAGCCTGTGAAGATCCTGGTCGGTCAAGCCAGCCCCGTCATCGGTGATATCCAGGGCAATCTCGCCCAGTGCCTGGCGGCGGTACAGGCTGCTTCTGACCAGGGCTGCGCGCTCGTCGTGCTGCCCGAGCTGGTCTTGTGCGGGTACCCGCCGCGGGATCTGCTCGAGCGCCACGACCTGATCACGGCCTGCGCGAAGGCCGCCGAGACGCTGATCGCCGCCAGTACCGGCCTGATCGTCGTCTTTGGTACGCCCTGGCAGGACCAGGCTGGCCTGCACAACAGCGGCGTAGTCGCCTACGACGGGCGGCTGGTGCGCGTGGTCCACAAGACCCTGCTGCCCACCTACGATGTGTTCGACGAGGACCGCTACTTCGTTGCCGAGCCCGATCCTCATCCGGTGGATGTCGCGGGCATCCGGCTGGGCGTGACCATCTGCGAGGACATCTGGCACGAGCCCGCGCTCTTTCCACACAGTCGCTACGCCATCGATCCAATCGACCACATGACGGACTGCGACCTGATCTTGAACCTGTCGGCCAGTCCTTTCCACACGGGAAAGGGCCACACGCGCCTGTCACTCATCCGCAAGCAGGCGGCCGACGCCGGTGCCGTGCTGGTCTACTGCAATATGGTCGGCGGCAACGACGAACTGCTCTTCGACGGCCAGTCCATGGTGGTCCACCCCGACGGTCGTCTGTTGCTCCAGGGGCCACAGTTCCAGCCGGCCAACCTCGCCATCGACTTGGGCGACGAAGCCTCTGGCACCGACCTGGCCTACCAAAGCGCCGCCTTCGAGGCCGAGGTCTACGGTGCCCTGGTGATGGGTGTTCGCGACTACGCGCGTCGTTGCGGCTTCAAGACGGCCCTGGTCGGCCTGTCAGGCGGGGTTGACTCGGCGCTGGTCGCCTGCATCGGTGCCGCCGCCCTGGGACCGGAAAACGTGCTGGCCGTGGGCATGCCCGGCCCCTTCAGCAGTCCAGGCTCCATCGACGACGCGCGCGAGTTGGCCGATCACCTTGGGCTGCGCTTCGAGATCTTGCCCATCGGCGACAGCTTTGATGCCTTCCAGAACATCCTGGCTCCCATCTTCGCCGGACGTGCCTCGGACGTGACTGAAGAAAATCTCCAGGCTCGCATCCGCGGCACGCTGTTGATGGCCTTGTCCAACAAGCTGGGACCCCTGCTGCTCACGACCGGCAACAAGAGCGAAGTCGCGGTCGGCTACTGCACCCTCTACGGCGATATGTGCGGCGGTCTCGCCGTTATCAGCGATGTCTTCAAGACCGACATCTACCGGGTGTGTCGCTGGCTCAACCGGGACAGCGAGCTGATCCCCAGGTCGACCTTGACCAAACCCCCCAGCGCCGAGTTGGCCCCCGGCCAGAAGGACCAGGACACGCTGCCCCCCTATGCCGAGCTGGACGCGATCCTGCGAATGTACGTCGAAGAGCTGATGGACCCCAAGGACATCGTGGCCCGCGGCCACCCGCGCCAGATCGTCCAGCGCATCGTCGGGCTGGTCGTGCGCAGTGAGTACAAGCGGTGGCAGATGGCGCCGGGACTGCGCGTCACGTCCAAGGCATTCGGCAGCGGACGCCGGCTCCCGCTGGCGCAACAGTGGCACAGCAGGCACACTGGGCTACTCGAATAGCCTCACACACAACAGGCACCATGTCCGCCCGCCGCTTCCTCCGCCGCCGCCTCGAGCGTCTGGGCTTCGCCCCGGAAGACCTCAGCGACGATCTCATCCTCACCATGCTGAAGCTGGACGGCGCCCTTCGCGACCTGGCTGGCGGCCAGGGCGCACCCCAAGGCTACGACACCCAGCACTTCCTGGCTCCCGGCCTCCCCCGCGTGCGGCCGGTCCTCGTGCTCCTGTCGGCTCGGGCCGCGCAGCTCTCTGACGGCGCCCTTCGCAGCGCTGACGACGAAGAAGCCGTCAGCGGGGCGGAACACATCGCGGCCGCGACCGAGCTGCTGGCCATCGCCATCACGCTGCACGACGCGGCCCTGGGGCAACGGGGTGGCCGGCGCAGACGGGTGGCGCGCCGGGTCCTAGGGGGCGCCGTCGGCTGGCTTGGTGGCAACCACCTGACCCTGCGGGCGCTGGAGTTGTCCCGGCACGCACCGGCCCCCGAGATCATCGGAGACCTGCTCGACACCCTGCGCGAGATCACCGACGGCCAGGCCCTGGCCCAGGCCCTCCAGGGTGGTAAACCCGGCAG
>JAADHA010000331.1 GCA_013152105.1 Oligoflexia bacterium
CACCGGATCGGTGACCGAGACCTTGCCGACGTAGAGGTGTCTGATGTCGCCGCCGCTCTTCAACCAGTCGCCAACCAGCTTCCAGCCGCTGAGGTAGACGCTGTCCTTGGCGTAGACGCCGGGGCATTCCGGGTGGGCAAGGCCGCGCTTGATGCGCAGGCAGATCCCCCAGGCCAGACCTGGAGAGACGCGGCTGAGCAGGTCCATATACACCTCGCGGAAGCCCATGCGCCGCGCCAGGTCGATGGCGCGCACGACCTCGACCTGCCGATAGAGCACGCCCGGAGAGGAGAGGCCGACCTGCTCCTCGGCCAGCATCGCCAGGCCCTCGTCGGTAGCCAGAGCCCCCGGCAGGCCGGTCTCGAAACAGCGCAGGGCCTGGGACTGACCGGCGTGGCTGCGCCAGGCGTGCACATCGATCTCGTGTGCGACCAGGCGGTGCAGGTCCCGCCTGCAAAAGCGGCTGTCGGGGTTGACGCGCAGCAGGTGCTTGGAACCATCAACCAGGACTCGGGCCGCCATGACTCGGTCAAAGCAGACCTGCCAGTCGCCCATGTCTCGGGTCTTCAGGGCGTCTTCGAGGCGAGCCACCAGTTGTCGGGCGCTGACATCGAAGGGCTGTGGGTCGGGTTGTGGTGTGGGAAAGTGCAAGGCCAGCAGGTCGGGGTCGGGGTTCCAGCCGCACTCCAGGGCCAGCTTGGCGAAGGCCTGGGCGCTGCGGTCCCGGAGCGCGACGACCATCGAGCGGGTGTTGTCCATGCATCGGCCGACCAGGGCCCCGGCTGGGTGGTCGCGAGGTGGCTCGACCGCGTCGAGCTTGGCGAGGATCTCATCGGCTTGGGTCAAGGGCTGGTACACGAAGAGCGGCGCGTCGGTGTACCCACCCAGGAATGCCTGGTGGGCCGCGGGGGCGTTTTGCGGATTGAGGTGGCGCGAGAAGGGGGTGCGCGCCAGGATCTCGTGGTGAACCTGGTCGGCGTGGAGCACGGGCGCGGGGATCCCGGCGGTCGTGGGGGACGCGGCCATGCCGTCTTGTCCAGGTCAGGAGGATCTCTCAGCGCGGCGGAGAAGACGGTAGTATCTCCTCTGCGGGCTGGCTGAGCTTGCAAGGAGCCGAGAAGAACGCGATGCCTGATCCCAAGCTGTTCGATCCCAGCACCCTCGACCTCGACCAGCTTCGCGCCCTGCTGGCGCCTTGGTTGGCCGGAACCGTGGGGCCTGGTGTCAGCGCCGTGGTGCGGGGCGCCGTCCAGGACCTGGTTGACGCGACGCCGGACGCGGATCTGAGCCAGGCGCTACGGGCCATGGCGACGCTTGGCAGGAACCATGAAGTCTACCTGGCGGACCCGTTCGCTCGGCGCCTCGCCCGTGCCTACATCGGACCGCTGTTGCTGCCAGGCTGCTCGGCGCAGGGTATCGAGCACTTGGCGCGTGCCCTCGGCCGTGGCCCGACTTTGCTGCTGGGCAACCATCGCTCCTATGTCGACACCCAGCTCACCGACCTGTTGCTCAGCCGGCAGGACCCCGCGCTGGCCGACCGCCTGGTGACCGTCGCCGGTTCCAAGGTCTACTCCGATCCCTTTCGTCGCATCGCGGCCCTCGGCCTCCACACCATCAAGACCGCCCAGTCAAGCTCGGTCGCCTCGCAGGGTGCAGCGATGTCGGTGCGTCAGGTGGCGCGCATCGCGGGCCAGACCATGCGGCAGGCCCACGCCCTGATGCAGCAGGGACACGCCGTGCTGCTCTACCCCGAAGGCCGGCGGTCGAGGGATGGCCAGCTCGGACCCTTCCTGCGAGGCGTCGCTCGCTACGCCCGGCTGCCGGGGACCCAGGTCCTGCCCCTCGCCCTCGACGGAAGCCAGCGGGTCTTTCCCATTGATCAGACGCTGTTGCGCCCCGCGGTCGTGACCCTGCGCCTGGGCGAACCCTTTGCGGCCCAAGGCATGGACCGAGACGCGCTGCTGGCCCGGGCCCGTGATGAGATCAGCGCGATGTTGGCGATGTGAGACGGTCTATTTGTGCCGCGCGCCTCAGCGTGCCAGGTACTCCAGCACAAGCTCGGGGCGCTCGGACTGGAGGATCATCACGCCTGCGTCGTACACATCTCCGTAGCCAGAGACATCGTCGGCCCCGATCACCTGCAAGTCTTCGATGAACACATCCTTCATCGCACGGTTGCCCGCCGCCGTCACCGCTGGCGCGAGCTGTGGCATGGTGTCCTCGATCTCGACGATGACCGGGGGATGGTCGGTGAAGTGGGCGAGTTCATCGTCTAGACTCTGTTCACTGTCCACGCGGATCATCGTGTGCAGATCGGGTTCGATGGCCAGGGCTTGGTCGATCTTGTCGACGCTGGACGTGTCGAAGATCGCCCACTCCAGCGTGTCCGTCGCCACGATGTCGCCGACCAGCAGGTCCACGCGGTCGGTCTTGTTGGCGTCCACCAGGACGTGTACCCGGCCGCGGGCGGCGCTGAGGATCTGTTGAAAGGTCGGAACCCGTTCGCAGGAGAAGTCACCCGGCAGGTCGCCGGCGTCGACGTGGAGGGCCTGGATCTCGGCCAGGCTCATCTTGCTGGCTTCGCCGGTGCCGTCGGTCGTGCGGTCCACCGTCGTGTCGTGCAGGTTCACCAGCACACCGTCGGCGGTCGGCCGTGGGTCGGTCTCGACAAAGTCCACCCCGTAGGCAATGGCGGCCCGAACCGCGGACACAGTGTCTTCGGGTGCCAGGGCCCCAAAGGTGCCGCCCATGCCGCGATGTCCGCTGACCAGGCGGGTGGTGCAGGTGCGGTCGACCATGCAGGTCGGGTCGACCGGGTCGATGCGGTCGGGGCTGCCCTTGGCCCGGCAGTCATAGGTCGAGGGATCGGGCGGCCAGGTGGATCCAAGCGTGCCGGAGTCGCTGCCGGAGTCGCTGCCGGAGCCGCTGCCGGAGCGGGTGCCGCTCCCAGAGTCAGTGCCAAGCGAGGTGTCGCCTGGCTGATCGTGGGAAGTGCAGGCCAGCAGGATGAGGAGGGAGATGATCATGTCGAGGTCCGGCCTATCCGGTTGGCCCCCCAGGGTGTGGGCGGTCGAGACCGTGATCGCCGCGGCCTGCATGGCGGCGCTACGATAGAGCGCGCGGACTGAAGGAGCGCCTGGTATGAAGACGGATCTTGTGGGCCTGCTGCATCTCTGTTTCGGCGGCCTGGGGCTCGGGGGTGCGACCTTCCTGTCGCTTGCCTTGCTTGCTGCCAGTCAAGACCCTCCCATGGGGTTGATCTGGGGTGTGCTTGCAAGGTAGAGCAGATGGACTGGTCATGGAGTCAAAGGCGATCACAGCCGACTTCTCGGGCTCGGTTCGTCGAGATGCCGACGCGTTGAACGTCTCAGACTGGCTCTTCGGATTGCGCCACCTGATGACCTTTCGGGAGCGGGACGGTCTGCCCCTTGGGGCGGACAACGGCCACTGGGCCACAGGCGATCAGCGGCCTGGGCTGTCGCTGGAGCTGATCGACGGGAGAACCTGCCTGATTGTGAGGGTAGTGGGACGTGAACCAGCGGAGCTCGACGAGCTCAATCGCTGGTTCGGCCGGTGCTACGCTGCAATTCAGGACTTGGAGCTTCAGCCCGAGTGAGGTCAGGCCATATCCCTCAGCTTTCGAAGCTGCCGAAGCTCTGCTCGAACAGATCGGCCACGGCGGCTCGGCCGCTGTCGGTCAAGAAGCGCGTCCCGGTGCCGGCGAATTTGGCGCTCTCGATGACCGGTGTGCCCTGGGCCCAGGCCCCAGAGCGCCAGGTGAACCACTTCTCGTGGGGCTGGTCGTACACCCACACCCGCTTGTTCCAGCGGCGGGCCAGCTCGACCGACCAACCGGTTCCACCGTGGACCGTGCCGTCGGGCTGGATGGCGCCGACCACGAAGACCTGATCGGCGTGGCTGACGATATGCCACAGGACCTGGAGCACCTTGCGCAGTGCGGGGCGGTGCTTCCAACTGCGGTGCAGGCGGTTGGCGACGTAGACCAGGGACACACCACCCTTGGCCAGATCCTGTTCGTCGAGGACCACGCGGCTGGTGGTGCGGGCCTGT
>JAADHA010000084.1 GCA_013152105.1 Oligoflexia bacterium
TACAGTGTAAACGTCAACAACAAGCCCGTTCCCAGCAGCAGCCCCCCGGCGATATCACCGAGGAGCATGCGGTTGCGATGGCCTTGTACGTCGCTGTAGTACACGTCATTGGCCCAGGCCGCCGGGTCGTTCTGGTAGGTCTCGGGCCACAGGCCAGACTCGATCTTGGTCTTGCGATCCTGGAAGTCGCGCCATCCGGGCTGGGCGGCGAAGTACTCAGTCGTGCCCCAGGCCAGCCCGGCGGCGCCCAGGCTGGCGACGCCGATACCGAACCAAGGGTGATGCTTGCGCTTCGCCGAGGCACCGATGCTGGGGTCTGTTTGCAGGCTGAAGGCCACGGGCAAGGTCTGGTCTGACTGGACCACGACCTGACGTTCCTGGTCCAGATAGCCATCCAGGGTGGCGCGCAGTGCGTGAGGGCCGGCGGTGACATCCACCCGCCGGGGGCCGGTTCCCAGCAGGCGCCGGTCCATCCACACGGCCGCCTGATCGGGTGCGATGTCGATCGCCAGCGCGCCGATCCCGATGGCGCTGAGGATGACCGGGACGGTGGAGACGCGGCCGGCCTCGATGTCGACGTTGATCAGGGCGGTCTCGTGTCCGGCGGCCGTGACCTTGAGCGTGTGGCTGCCGCAGTCGACGGCCATGGGGACGTCGTTGACTGAGGCGAGCGGCGCACCGTCCAGCTCGATCGTAGCCTGGGGTGGGCGAACTTCGAGCTGGAGCATGCCGCCCTGGGGCACCAAGGGTACGTTGACGGCGGTGGTACCGCCCTCGGTCACGTCGACGTCCAGCTTGCCGGTCATGCAGGCGCCGAGCACTTGGAGCTGGTGGCGACCGACCGCGAGGCCCGGCAAGGTGGCTGGAGTCTTGAGGCTGGTCTGCTGTCCATCGATCAGGATGTCGCCGCCGAGTGGCTGGCTGGTCACGCTGATGGCCCCGCCGGCCCAGGCGGGACCATCCAGGATGAGGCCGGCCAGGGCCAGCCCGATGGCGGAGGGGCGAGTGAAGGGGCGAGCGAGGCGAGCTTGCATCATCGGCCACTCTTCGTGCCAGTGTCCACGGTCGTCGTACCGGAGTCCCCACCGGTCAGCCCGGTGTCAACGGGGGTGATGCCGGTGTCCACAGGCTTCTCGTCGACGACACGGAGCCGACCGATCAGGCCCATGCCGGCGTCAACTCGAGCCGTGCCATTGACCCAGTCCAGGTGATTCTCGTCTGATGTGACCCCAGCCACTGCAAGCCACAGCTCGGTGCGTCGGGTGGGGCCCACGGTCGTCCAGGCGAAGTCGTCGAACTGGGTTGAGGGGATGGTCAGCGCGCCGTCATCGCTGGCCATGCAGACGAAGCGCGCGGCGTCGCTGGTTCCCCCGATGATCATGACGTGGGAGTAGCCGCCGGGGGTCCAGGTCACGGTGGCGCTGCCGTAGGGAAGCTCTGGCAGGCCATCGCCGCCAAGATCGGGGGTCAGCAAGGTGATCTGGGACGGTGTGTACACGGCTTCGGGCAGGGCCAGGGCTGGGCCCTGATCGCTGCGGGCGGCCTCGAGAACGATGGCCTGGTCTTCTCGTGGGTCGGGCCGGGCGAGGGCCAGATAGGCGTACTCCTGGCGCGCCTTGCTCCACGTGAGGGAGAGCATGAAGTCGCTGTAGCCGAGCCGGATCTCGTCGGGGCCGACCAGCGAGGAGAGCGGGTCCCTGGGTTCGCCGCAGGTGTCCAGGGCGACTCCGTAGCGGTCGCTGGGGACCGCGTCGGTGGGTTGGATGAAGCGGACCCAGGCGTCGAAGGTGGGGGCGCTGGTGGTCCAGGTCTCGGGGTTGGCGATCTCAAGCTGGAGCCAGGTTGCCACCAGCACGGTCTTTCCCTGGGCGTCCTCCCAGTAGTGGAAGGCGTCGGGCATGGAACCGCCGGCGGCATCTTGGGTGATGCTGATCTCAACCAGACCGGCTGCCCCGACGGCGGGGCTCTGGACGGTGATCTGGTTTTCGTCGATGGACTCGACCTTGGTGGTCTGATCGCCGAACCGGACCTGGGCCTGGTTGGTGAAGGGGCCGCCCTCGATCACGACGGTCGTCCCTCCCGAGGTGGGGCCATCCGTGGGCGTGACCGAGTTGACCGCCAAGGGGTCCACGGTGGTGCCGCCGTCGCCAGGGGTGGTCGGTGTCGTCGTTGTCTCGATGGTCGGCACGTTGATGTCTTGGAGTGGATAGCAAGCCAGTGTGCCCGGCAAGGTGGCAGGCAAGGTGGCCAGCAGCACAGCCAGCAGACGGCTGTTCTGGATCATGACCAGGGGCCAGGGCCGGTTGTGGCGATGGCGGGGGCGGGGCATTGGACCTCTTGACAGCGGGAGCATGAGTCTACCCTTGTCGCTTCAGTTGCACCCGCCGCCGCTGCCCGAGAAGTGCTCGCGGGTCACGGTGTGGGCGGCCACATCAGAGGCGTCCAGGCGCATGGGCACGGTGTTGTTGGCCAGCCAGAGCGCGGCTTGGTCGGCGAAATAGGCGCTGTCCGTCATCGCGGACTGTCCGCCGGGCAGGATGTTGCGCCCGCTCACCAGACCGTCGGGCCCTAGCTCGATCACCATGCGGAAGACGGGGCCCGAGCTGTGGGTGAAGTCGGTACCCCAGCCAGGGTTGGCGGCGTCGACCCCCAAGTTGTCGCCCGGCCGCGGGAACCACTCCAGATCGGCGGTGCTGTCGTCGCCTTCCAGCGGCAGGACATCCGTGTTGATGTTGAACTGGTCCGTGATGAAGCTGTAGCTGTCGCCGCCCAGGAAGTCGTTGAGGATGCTCTCGAAGCGCGTCTGGTGGCGCATTCCCCAGCGCCACTGCTCCATGTCGGTCGTGCCGAAGCCGCTGCCCCGCAGGTCGGCGGTGGGCGCGCTCTCCAGGAAGGCCAGCGCATCGAGCAGGGCGGACAGCGCGTCCTCGTCGCTGGTCTCGATCTGGTCGGTGCCCAGCACGTCGAAGAAGATGCTCTCGCCGGTCGCGTCGTTCCAACTGGCCAGGTCGCCGGGATTGTCGGCGCCACGTCCCTCCAGGAACATGGTCAAGGCCCGCACGCGGCCCGTGTTTCCGCCGGGATTCCAGACATCGGGCAGGCTCTCGTCCCCGAACACCGTGGTGTACCAGTAGCCCAGCCAGGCGTTGAAGACCGTGGTGGCGATGCTGTCGGCGACCTGGTCGTCCGTGGCCGTGCTGTAGAAGGTCGCGACCCCGCTCTCGGCCTGGTAGTCCCGGTCTGCCCAGGCCTGGATACGGCTCTCCACTTCGTCCATGGCGGTTGGGTCCTGGTCGTAGAGCGCCGCCAGGCGCGCCTGGGCGGTGTCCTCGGTGGTCGCTGCGCTCGCCTTCTTCGCGCTGGCTGCTCGTCCGGCGTCGATGGCCTCGACCAGATGCCACGAGAACCAGGCACCCAGCGCGGACTTGTGGTCGCCCTGGATGCGCGCCATCCAGTCGGGGTTGGCGCTGCCGTCGGCGATCCCCTGTTCGATCAGCTCGGAGATCCGGTTTGCGCGGAAGCCCTCTACCCAGGGCCCGCCGATGTACCAGGGTTCGTTGAGCAGGTCATTGTCCAGCGTGAAGCCGCCAGGGTCGTTGTTGGAGTTGACGACGTAGCCCTTGGCCGGGTTCACGGCGTTGGGGTACTCGTCGAAGGGCACCAGGCAGCGGCTGGGGTCGGGGTCCCCCTCGACCGGCTTGCCGTCATCGCCGATCGGGATCTCGAAGCCGCCGTAGCTGGTGCCGTCCAGCAGCAGGCTGGGGTCCGCGCCCTCGACCCAGCTTCCGTCGGCGTTTCGGGGAAGGTATCCGCGGCAGGGCACGGCCTGGTAGCCAGTGTAGAACACGCTGCCCTGGCTGTCGGCCGCGGCGATGTTCTGGCTGTAGGCGACCAGGTAGCGGGTCGCTTCCTTCAGATCGGCGACACTGCTGGCGTGCCCGAAGGCGTCGACGGCCGTGAGGATGTTGCCGTCCGAGAAAGCGGTGTAGTCGAAGCTGATGGCCGTGATGGTGCCGTCGCCATCGGTGTCGCCCGGGAGAATCCGGCTGCCGGGGAAGACGACCACGGT
>JAADHA010000183.1 GCA_013152105.1 Oligoflexia bacterium
GGGCCCGGTAGCCGCAGCCCGGCTCGCGTTGGGCCTGCCTTGGCCTTGGGCTTGGGCTGGCAGGGCCTGACGGTGGTGCTGGCGGCGCTCTCAGCCGGCGGTCAGCTTGGCGTATGGGCCGGCGCCGGTGGCCCTGTGGTCGTCCTGGCGCTGTTGCTGTGGTTCCGGCTGCGCACTGATCAACACCTTGGCGGTCAGCCTGCGACGTGCAGCCAGTAGCCCAGGTAGCGGTGCTTATCGACCGGGTCGGGGGTGAAGAAGCCGTGGTCCCAGTGGGCGATGAAGTAGTCGCCTGCGGGAAGCTCCATCTTGGCCACCTTTTTGCCGCGTTCGAGCGTGCGTTCTTCGTACTTGGGCTTGTCCTTGTAGGTGACCTCCCAGCGGTTCTGCGCGTTGCGCTCGTCCCGATATGCGCAGCCCTCTGCGTCCAGCTTGAAGGGGCGCCAACCCGCCGTCTGGTTGTCGAAGAGCGCGTGGCTGCCAGGAGCCAGGTTGGTTGGTGTGCTGTTCTTGGTGTCCAGGCAGTAGCGCCGGGTCTTGGTGGCGCCGTTGACGATGGTGCGCGTCAGGAAGGCGTCGTTCATGGACTCGTAGCCGTTGTCGTGGAAGAGAAACAGCCCCTTGCTGCTGGGGATCGCGATCATCACCTGTTTGCCGAGATCGTAGCGTTCTGACTCGGGTGCTTCGAGGTCCTTCTGAATCTCGATGTAGTTGGAGTTGGTGATGAGAACCGTGTAGGAACCGGGTGGACAGGGCACGGCGAAGTGCCCGTCTTCCCCGACCAGCCCGGTGCAGGTTGTGCCGATGACGTTGACGCGCGCGCCCGTCATCGGGGCGCCGGACACGTCGACGACTTCTCCGTCAATGGCCATCTGGCCGCAGGCCGTGAGACCCAGGCAAGCGAAGAGCAGGCAGCAGCGTGTGTACATCATGACTCCAGGCCCACGGCGTGGTCGATCTTGCCGGATGGCACCCAGATGGTGCAGGGTTGTGCATCGACCGGCTTGCCTTGGCCGTCGAAGAAGCCGTCAGCACGAACCAGGATGCCACCCTGGCGGTCAAGGAGCTTCCCGTCGATGATGGCCACGGTAGCGGGTAGATTGGGGAATATCTCGGGTGTGCTGAACAGGTTTGTCCGAAGCAAGATGCGGACCCGGTCCAACTGAATTGAGGCATGCTCGGGCATGATGGGTCTCCTGATGCCGGCCAGAGGAGGGGGCGGGACGGTTTTGGGGGGCGTTGCGGCAGGGAACTGAGCTCGCTGGCCACGCCGCGACCTGATCCCAGGCTATCACGGCCAGCATCGCGCATCGGAGGATCGCCAGTTGAAGAGCCGTCCGCGGTCCGTGAGCCGTCGAGGCGGGCGTCGCCCATCCTTGATAGAGCCGTCGTGCCCGCACCAGTCCCTCGCACCAGTTCCCCGTACCGCTGGAGTCTTCATGCGCGCCGTTCTTGCCTTCGGCCTCGCTGCTACCCTGCTCTCAGCCTGCGGCCCCAGCGCTGAAGTGCAGCGCCAGCTCGACAGCGCCCAATCCAAGTCGGACGAATTGGCCAAGGGCAATGCCAAGCTCGAGACGGAAAACACCGACCTCATCGCCAAGGTCCGCCGGTTGGAAGCGGAAGTCGATCGCCTGCGCAAACGCGAGGTCTACTACCGCCTGGGCATCGAGGAAGGTCAGGACCTGTCCGTCACCTTTGTGACCTCCATGGGGGACATCAGTTGTGCCTTGTGGCCCGATAAGGCGCCGCAGACGGTGCTCAATTTTGTCGAGCTGGCCGAGGGCAGTCGCGAGTGGACCGACCCGCGGACCGGTCGGCGGGTGACGCGCCCGCTCTACGATGGGACCATCTTCCATCGCGTGATCCCCGGGTTCATGATCCAGGGGGGCGATCCGCTGGGCAACGGCACGGGGGGCCCTGGCTACAAGTTCGACGACGAGATCGACGCGGGTCTTGGTTTTGACCAGCCTGGCTTGTTGGCCATGGCCAACTCGGGTCCGGATACCAACGGCAGCCAGTTCTTCATCACGGACCGGTCGACTCCGTCGCACCTGGATGGCAAGCACACCATCTTCGGAAAGTGCGACAACCTGGACACCGTGGCGGCGATCGCCGACACCGAAAGCGGGGCTCGCGACCGCCCGCTCAAGGATGTCGTTCTGGAGCGGGTCCGGGTGCGACGGGGAAAGTGACGAAACGCAAGGGCTATGACAGGGGCTAGAACTGGACGCCGACCCCGGCGCCAAAGCTGGTGAGCGCGTCATCCAGCTCGCCGGCCTGTTGGCCGGTGCCCGTGTCGCTGGCCACGTACACGGTGGTGCTGCGGGCCATCCAGTCCATATTGGTGTAGAGGTAGATCGGGTCCAGTACGGTGAAACCGATGCTGCCGCCGATGTCCTTCGAGTACAGGCCGCCGCCGCCGTTCAGGCCCAAGGTTGCGCCGACCTGGGCGAAGAAGCGGCCGTTGACATCGACGCTCAGCTCACCGCCGAAGTTGAAGCTGGGCACGATCAGCGGGCCGTAGTTCATGACCGGGGTCGCGCCGGTTGTGTCCTGGCGGTAGATCATGAAGTCGTTGACGGCCCCTCCGACTCGCAGGGCAGGGCTGAGGCGGACCCGATGGATATCGATGGGGTAGCGCAGCAGGCCCAGCACTTCGGTGTCGTTGACCCAGTCGGGGACGATGGCGTTGAAGTTGGCGATCTCCACGGCGTAGCGAGTCGAGCGGAAGGACGCGCGCACGCCCAGGAAGTCCAGCGCGGGAAGCCACGCTGCGGCGCGCAGGGCCAGTCCCGCGGAACCCGCCGCGGGTGTCTCGCCGCCACCGAAGGCGATGCGGTCGCCATAGAGGGGGCCGCGCGCCGTGAAGGGGACCTGTCGGTAGCTGTAGAAGCCGCCCAGGAAACCTCCCTGGGCGCGCAGCCAGGGGTGCTTGTTGGAAGCCGGCTTTGTTGGCTTTGTTGGCTTTGTTGGCTTTGTTGGTGCTTCGACGGTCGTCTGGCCCTCGGGCTGGGTTGTGGGCATCACGGGGGCCTGCCGGACCTCGGACTGCTGGGCGGTCGAGTCCGGCGTGTCCTGTGCGGCGATGCCCCAGGCGGCCACGGGCTTGGAGACCAGCAGCTCGACCATGGCGGAGACGCCCGATTCGGGCGAGAGGACCGTCACGCGGATCATGTCGGTGTCGTCGCGGGGGGCGGTGAGTTGGCACTGGTAGCTGCCGTTGCCCTGGTCCTGGATCGCGGTGACTGTTCCGGCGTTCGTGAAGATCTGCAGGGTCCGACCGATCGCGCGGTTTCCAGCCGGATCCATGGCCCGGATGGTGAGGTTGACGGTCTGACCAGGCGCGAGCTCGGGTGCGTCTGGGATGATCTCGAGCGTGGCGATGTCAGCAGCCCCCGAGGGGGTCGTGCCCTTGGCCGTCCCGGTGGCCGCGGCCAGGGTCGCCGACTGGCGAGGGATCGCCAGCCCCTTGACCAGGGGTTCCCAGCGCTCGCGGAGAGCAAGCGCCAGGGTGTCGCCACTGACGGGCAGATCGAGGCCTGAGGCGCTCGCCGCCGCGGGGATCTGGAGCACGCCAGCGGTGCCGATGTGGCCGCCGGTGGCCGCCTGGACCGCCAGCATTCCGCTGGTGGTGCCCGCGTTGAGCAAGGTGTGGGCGATCCCGTGAGCGTCTGTGGTCACGGTCGGCGCGATCGTGGCGTCGCCTTGGGTCACTGCCAGGGCGACGGGCGTGTTTCCGACCGGGTAGCCCAAGGCATCCACGCTGAGCACGACCAGCGGGAGCTGGCTGGTGCCGTCGGCGGCCAGGCTCTCCAGCGCCGGCAGAATCAGTACGCGGGCGAGGGGGTTGCTGCTGGCGTCCGCGACCACCGCGGCTTGGACGACGACCTTGTCTCTGCCCGTTGCGCGGAAGCCGGCTTGGACGAAGCCCTGGCCGCGGTCGATGGGGGCGGCCTCTTCCAGTGCGCCGATGATGGCAAAGGACACGCCCTGTCCGGTTGTCGGGCCAGTCACGCGGGCCCGCACCTTGAATTGACCCCCCTCGGCGGGGAGCTGAGCGGGCACC
>JAADHA010000427.1:0-573 GCA_013152105.1 Oligoflexia bacterium
AGGCTGAGCTGCAACAGATCCTGGAAGCTCGCCTGGCTGAGTTGACTCAGGTGATGCGACAGAGCGAGAGCGTCACGCGACGGGTCGTGAGCGCCGAGTTGGAGATCGCTCGCCACCGCGGCACGGCCCAGCAGCTTGACTCTGAGACGGCGTCTCTTCAGGCCGAGGTGGATGCCGCCCTTGCCTACACCGCTCAGGTTCGGGACCGACACACCGTGTTGACGGCCGAGCGTGCGCGCCATCGCGCGGAGATCGAGCGGCTCGAGGCTGAAGTTGGCTCTGCCGACGCCGAGCTCGCAGCAGGGCGCGCCCAGGTCGACGCACTCGAAGCCCAGGCCAATGCCCTGCGAAGCGAGAACGCCTCCCTCAAGACCAAGCTCAAGACGCTCGAACAGAATGTCGCCCGCATGCGCCACCTCAAGGAAGAGCTGATGAGCAGCATCAGTGGCATGACCCAAGAGATGTCGGGTCTCGCCGGTGGCGACGACTAGTGCCGCTGCCCGGAAGTCCTCGACGGCTCCAATGTCGACGGCTCCAATGTCGACGGCTGAGCTCATCGCGGCCTGCCCCATG
>JAADHA010000427.1:588-4647 GCA_013152105.1 Oligoflexia bacterium
CAGCTCAGCCCGCTTGCAGGCCGCCGCGCGCCTGCTGGCGACACTGCGCGCTGGCCGCGCCCGGATCCAGGGTCTGGCTGAGCACCATCTGCGCTTCGACCAATTGGTGCGGCTTCACACCATGGGTCTCAGCGACGATCCCGCTGACACCCTCCTTCAGGTCCAGGATCTCGTCCAGCGGCACTTTGACCTGTGGCGTGCCGCGCGCCTGGCCTCCCCTCCGCCGCCACCTCCAGTCCCGTTCGCGCCACCCGCGCCACCCGCGCCCGCCGCAACAGTGGAACCAGCGGCGGTCATCGTCCGTGGCCCTCCGGTCGGTGGGCCGGATGAGGACACCCTGTCCGCAGATGTCGGCGCAGCTCCCGCTCCCTCGACCGCTCCCTCGACCGCTCCCTCGACCGGCTTCGTGGCCTTCGACGAAGAAGATGAGCAGGCCCCACCAGAGGACGGCGAGTACGATCCCTGGGCCGCCCGTCGTGCCGCACTCGAAGATGACGGAATAGAGGATGACGGAACAGAGGACAGGGACGAAGCCAGCGATGCCTCGGACGTCGACCGTCTCGTGCCCTCTTTGGGCGACGAAAACACCGAGGATCAGCTCCCCGTTGTGCCCGCATCGGTGGGGCTGTCCGAACCCAAGGTCGTCGCCGCCCGCATCGCCCCGGTGGTCATGGAGAGCCTGGGCCAAGGCGACCTCTACTCAGACGAACTCTCGCTCGACGATGCTGATCTGACCGACGAGAACGAGGACGATGGCGACGAGGACGGCTACAGCGGACCCGCCCGGATCGCCATCGCCCCACAGGCTACGGCTGAGCCCACGGTTGAACCCACGGTTGAACCCACGGTTGAGCCCACCGTTGATCTCACCGTTGAGCCCACCGTTGAACCTTCGCTCGTGCCGTTGAACGACGAACTAGAGGTCGCGGGTGCGTCGGACGAGTATCTCTACGACAGCGACCAGCCCGACGGCAGTGACGGCTTCGCGGTGTCCTTCGAGAGCGCCATGGGCCAGGCGGATGAAGAAGAAGAAGACGAATCAGAAGAGTTCGGGTCTGTGGAAGAACAGCCACTGGGGCCGCGCTTGACCGATGATGAGCCGATCAATCCGCTGTCGGACCTCGACGAGGAGCTGGAACTGGACCAGCTCGCGGAGCCCGATCTGGATCGCCTCGCGATGTTCATGGACGCTGCACTCAAGTCGGAAAAGCGAGGCGATCTACGGGACGCAGTCCTGCGCTATGGCGACGCGGTCGATCTGGCTCCCGAGCACATCGACGCCTACCTGGGACGCGGACGCGCCCACCTGGAGCTGGGTGACTACGCCGCATCCATGAGCGACTTTCAGCGTGCCGAGGACCTGGCACCCGGGCAGGCCAGCCCCTTGGTCGAGATGGGCAATCTGTACTTTGCTCGCAAGGAGTATCGGCGCGCCATCGACTTCTACGACCAGGCGCTGGAGCATGATCCCGCCCAGGCCATGGCTCGTTGCCGCCGAGGGATCTGCCACTACTACCGGCGCAACCTGAAGGTGGCCTTTCAGGACCTCCAAAAGGCCTATTCGCTGGACCCGGACATTCCGAACATCCGCAAGTATGTGCAGATGGCGGTCAAGGCGATGGACCGGCACCGGCCCTCGCGCGGCTGATCCAAAGTTCAGTTCATGGTCCCTCGGGGCGAAACCCGATTCGCGCCCAGCCGGAACAGGTGCGAAGACGACTGCGCGGTGTGCGGGCCAAGTCCCCGATAATAGGTAACATCAGGTTGGCACGGTCCTTGCTGCATCTTTGGGGCAATCATCTCGGAGTCCCGATGTCGCCTCACGCCGAACAGCAACTTTTGCACAGTCGGAACAAGTCCGTCGCCAAGAGCCTGTATCGCCAATTGCGTACCCAGGGCTTCACCCACGAGCAGATCATCGAGCTGTCCAGCAGCTTGCTGGAGTTGGTGACGCTCGAGGTTCGCGATCGAAGCGGGCCTTGCGACTGTCCCCAGGCTCGGTGAGCTGGCGGACAGGACACAGCCCTGGTGATCGCCTCAGGTCTTGAGGACCGCGAGCAGTTCGTGCCACTCGCGATCCGAGAGCCCGCTGTCTTGCTGTACCACGTCTTCGCCGGCCAGACGGCGACGCACCACGGCCAGCGCCTGTTTGGACAAAAAGGCGCCGCCCAGGCGATAGTCGCAGAAGGCTTCCCAGGCCAGTGGCACCCAGTCCGCGACGACTTGGCCGATCGCGTCAGCGTAGACGCGGATCTCGTACTGGGCGTGGCGGTCCATGCGCAGTGACAGGAAGTGCAACAGGTTGTGCAGGTCGATCTTCCAGTACCACTGGGTGTAGGCCGACAGGGGCAGGCCAATCCGCGCGAGCTCCCGCGCGAGCTGGTGCTGGTCCATCAGGGCGTTGTAGGAGTCGAAAGCCCCGATCGCGTCGCGCTTGAGCAGGGCCAGCACGGCTTGGGCCTGGGCCGGGCTGAGTACATCGCCTCGACCCTGTCGGTTGTTCGTCGCCTGCACCGCGAGGTCCTGGGGACGTGGCATGTAGAATTCGGCGTCCAGCACCGAGTAGCGGGCGCTGTACTCGTTGACATTGGCGGTGCGATGCCGGATCCACTGTCTGGCGATGAAGATCGGCAGCTTGACGTGCAGCTTCAGCTCGCACATCTCGAGAGGGGTCGTGTGGCGGTGCCGCATCAGGTAGCGGATCAGCCCCCGGTCGCCGCGCACCGACTTGGTGCCTTTGCCGTAGGACACGCGGGCGGCCTGCACGATGGCGGCGTCGTTCCCCATGTAGTCGATGACCCGGATGAAGCCGTGGTCCAGACAGGGGGTGGGGACGAAGAGGCGTGCTTCGATTGAGTCCACCGTTGGCCGACGGGTGGTGAAGGTGTCAGCGCGAGCGGCGTCGAGGGCGGCCTGTTCTTCTGCGGTGAGCTTCACGAACTTCTCCGGTTGGCGGCGAGGGCGGACTTATCCGGCCGGGCATCCTGGCGCGGACACGCATAGACTTCGGAGATGACTCTCGCTGACAGGGTGCTTCGCATCCACGCCGCCGCCTGCCGCTGCGGCGATGCCGGCTATACGGACCCCGACACCGGACTGCTGGTCCTGACCGAACGCTATCTGCGCGAGCGCGGCTACTGTTGCGGGGCGGGCTGTCGACACTGTCCCTATCCCCTCGACCCCTATCCCCTCGACGAATCGCAGGGGGCCGGCCGCCCTCCATCGACCCAGGAATAGACATGCACGACGACATCGCCGACAAGGTCATGCGCGCACTGCGGGGTGACGATCCGCGCGTCGTGCGCGGGGCGCTGGAGCGCATCCTGAAGGAAGCCCCACAGCGGCTGGACGTTCAGCACGCCATGGCGGTCACGGAGCTGCGCCTGGGTCAGGCAGAGGCGGCGCTGAACCGGTTGGACGCTGCCGAGCGGCAGGCCCGAGATCAGGCGGATGAGACTGCGGGCACCATGATGGGCGTGCTGTTGTTGTCCAAGGCCGCGGCCTGCGAAGACCTGGCCGACCCGGCCGGTGCCGAGGCTTGCTATCGCCAGGTGATGGCCAATGAAGAGGGCAATCCTCGTGCCTTTCTGGGGTTGGCCTACCTGCTGATGGCTTGGGGGCGGGGCGATGAGGGCGCGCGCCTGCTGCAGACCTACATCGTCGCGGCGCTCGACGATCCCCAGGCAATGAAGGGCAATGGGGACTTCCTCGGCGCCTGGAACAAGGTGATCGCGGACGATGTGCATCCCAGGATGTTCCTGGAAGCCCACCGCGGTGCCTATGTCGAGTTCTTCGACCACCACGCAGCAGAGGTCGCACCGAAGGGCTGGGTCGCCGAGGCCGCCCGTATGCGGCGAGACGAGGACGGCCAGGTGGTGCCGGTGATCCCCGACGGGGCGCGGCCCTACGCGGCGGTTCGAGTGGACCTGGTCGATCCCGCCACGGGTCAGGTTGGCCTGGTTGGAGACCAGCCGATGATCGTCGCCCTGGCCGGCTTCGAGCCCTTGGCCCGCGCACCCTCGTTGCTGTCCTGGCCCCGGGCTGCCCTGCCTTTCCCGG
>JAADHA010000401.1 GCA_013152105.1 Oligoflexia bacterium
ACTTCTCGATCTGGGTGTGTTCGATCGTCGGGCAGACCAGATCGTCGGTGGGCCCGGTGTCCGCGGTGTCCCCTGCCGAGCCGGTGTTGGTGTTCCCGGGGGGGGGCGCTGAGACGCCACCCTGACAGGCGATCATGAGTGTAAGGGCGATGGCCAGCATTGGGTCTCCTCTTGCCGTCCGCTGCCGACGCAGGGTACGCGCCTTTTCGTTAGTCCACAACCTGCCCGACCAGGTCATGGTCGGCAGACTGGGTGATTCGGGCCCGGACGAACATGCCCGCAACCACCTGTTTGGAAGGTCCATCCAAGAAGACGGCGCCATCGACCTCGGGCGCTTGTGTGGCCATCCGGCCAGCCAGCACCAGCGGGCTCTCATCGCTGGGGCCATCCACCAGCACGCGCGTGGTGCGCCCCACCCAGCTTGCGAGTGAGGCGCGGCTGATCTCGGCCTGGATACTCATCAGTTCGGCCTGGCGGGCCAGCTTGACGTCCTGTGGCACCTGCCCCGGCAGGGTCGCAGCCGGTGTGCCGTCTTCCTGGCAATAGGTGAACACGCCCACCCGATCGAAGCGCTGCGCCTGTACAAAGTCGACCAGCTCGGCGAAGTCCTGGTCCGTCTCGCCTGGAAAACCGACGATGAAGGTGGTGCGGATTACGACATCGGGAACGAACTTGCGCACGCGTTGCAGGATTGCTTCCTGTCCGGCGCGCGTGACGCCCCGCCGCATGGCCTTGAGCATGGGGCCGCTGGCGTGCTGGAGCGGCATGTCCAGGTAGCTGCACACCTTGGGTTCGTCGGCGATGGCGTGCAGCAGCGACTCGGGCAAGCCGATCGGGTAGGCGTAGTGCAGGCGGATCCACTCGATCCCCGCGACAGGCGTCAGCGCCCGCAAGAGCTGGCCCAGGTCGCTGCCGTCTGCGAGATCGCGCCCGTAGGCGGTCGAGTCCTGGCTGACCAGATTCAGCTCCACGACCCCCTGCAAGGCCAGGTTTCGAGCTTCCGCCACCAGTGATGCCACCGTGCGACTGCGTAGCCGCCCTCGAAGCTGTGGAATGATGCAGAAGGCACAGCGATGATCACAGCCCTCGCTGATCTTGAGATACGCGCTGTGGGGACGCCAGGAGCTGATCCGCGGTGCCAGTTCATCGTGGATATACAGCGGCGTGTCGACGTAGCTCTTGGCTACGGTGCCAGATCGAGCGGCCAAGAGATCGGCGATCCGGTGGTACTCCCCGGTCCCCAGAAAGTGGTCGACCTCGGGCAGCTCATCTTCAAGGGCTTTTCCGAAGCGCTGAACCATGCAGCCGGTCACCACCAACTTGCGGCAGTGCCCGGTGTCCTTGTAGCCAGCCATCTCCAGGACGGTCTCAATCGACTCTTCAGTCGCGGGCTGAATGAAGGCGCAGGTGTTCACGACGATGACATCGGCCTGGGACGGGGAATCCACCAATTCAAAGCCCGTCGACATCAGCTTGCCGACCATGATCTCGGTGTCGATCCGGTTCTTGGGACACCCCAGGCTGACCACGTGAACCCGTTGGGCCACGCTACAGCCCATCGGCACGGACCACCTGGATTCCAGCAGGCACCACAAAGGTGAACACGGACGGGTCCAGCGTGGGGTTGAGCTTGAGGTTGCTGAAGCTCAGATCAGTCTCGTTGTCGAAGGCGTCGACGATGACCAGGCGTTCCAGCCCATAGTGGCGGTGGTCCAGTTCAAGCCGCAGCTTCTTGAACTGCATATCGGACTTGGGGACCAACTCCAGCACATAGGACGCCTTTTGGGATCCGCCCTGCCGATCGAGCAGGGTCACGTCAAAGTACTCGTCCAGGTTCTCCAGGTTTCCCAGGAGCTGGTCCATGCCCCCACTGCTCTTGTCGTCTCCTCCCAGGTCCTCTGTCACGAAGACCTGCTTGTCGGCTGGCGTATAGACCCACATCGTCTTGCCATCGGTGACGAAGAGCTTGACATCGGGCGAGCTGAAGTCCCAGCGCATGGACCGTGGCCGCATGAGCTGCACCTTGCCACGCTGCTTTTCCCCCTCGCCCATGGCTGGTGAGCGCGTGACCTGCACAAAGTCGGCGCGAAGGGAATTCACGTCCTTGTAGGCGGCCCCCACCGCCGCCACCAGCTCGGTGACGGTGGCGGGCTCGGCGTCCTGGGCCATGGCGGGCACCGACACAGTCGCCACGGCCGCCGGGGCTCCAGCGGTGAGCAGGGCCAAGGCCAAGGCCCGAGCCAGGTCCGTGGTGAATGAGCGGGTGGTTTTCAGAGCCAAGGTGTCTCCTGCCGCGTAGCGGCATCGCGTAGCGTCACGCTGCCCTGTCCGCAAGGCCCCCAGAGGACGCCTTTGAGTCCCGCGGCTTCAGCTTGCGTGCGAGGCGACCAGGATCTCCCGCGGGCGAGCACCGTCAGCCGGTCCCACCACGCCCTCGCGCTCCATCACCTCGAGGATTCGAGCGGCGCGGTTGTAGCCGATCTTGAATTCGCGCTGAATCATCGAGGAGCTGGCCTTGCCTTGGCGGCACACATAGGCCAACGCCACGTCGTAGAGTTCGTCGTAGTCGTCCGCCTTCAGCTCGGGCCCGTCTTCTTCATCCGCCGTGATCTCCGCTTCGTAGGTCGGGCTGCCCTGGTCCCGCAGGAAGTCGGTCACGCGGCGCACCTCTTCATCACTACAGAAGGGGCCGTGCAGACGCTCCAGGTCGCTGACGCCAGGCGGTAGAAAGAGTTGATCACCCTTTCCAAGCAGGTTTTCGGCGCCATTCTGATCCAGGATGGTGCGGCCATCGACCTTGGTGCGCACTTGAAAGGCGATACGGCTCGGCATGTTGGCCTTGATGAGCCCGGTGATGACATTGACCGAAGGACGCTGCGTCGCCACGATCAAGTGTACGCCCGCGGCGCGCGCCTTTTGGGCCAGGCGGATGATGCTCTCCTCGACATCCTTTGCTGCGACCATCATCAGGTCCGCCAGCTCGTCGATGACGATCACGATGTAGGGCATATTGCTGGGCAGGGGTGGCGGTTCGTCGTCCGGCCAGTCGGCCGGCGCATAGCGCCACGCCTTCTCTACACTCCAGTCCTCACGCTCAGCCGCGACCTTCTTGTTGTAGGACGCGATGTTGCGGACTCCCCAACGCGACAGGGTCCGGTAGCGATCATCCATCTCTGTGCAGGCCCAGCGCAGCGCGGCGCTGGCCAGCTTGGGCTCGGTCACGACCGGGTGCAGCAGATGGGGAATGTCGCGGTACAGCTCGAACTCCAGCATCTTGGGGTCGATGAGAATCAGCCGAAGCTCATCCGGCGTGCGGGAATACAGCATCGACAACAGCATCCCGTTGACGCCAACGCTCTTGCCCGAGCCGGTGGTTCCACCCACCAGCAGATGGGGCATGCTGGCCAGGTTGCCGATGTAGGGCTTGCCCTCGACCGTCTTGCCCAGCGCCATGGGCAGGGCCCCCTTTTGCTTGCGGAAGGCGTCGCTGGCCAGCATGTCGCGCAACCAGACGATCTGGCGCGTCTTGTTCGGGATCTCGATGCCCACCACGCCCTTGCCGGGGATGGGCGCCACGATGCGGACACGGAGCGCCTTGAGCGCCATGGCGATGTCGTCCGACAGGCCCGAGATCTTCGACAGCTTGATGCCCGGCGCCGGCACAAACTCAAAGGTCGTGACCACCGGGCCCGGCCGGATGGCCACCACTTCACCCTTGACGCCAAAGTCGGCCAGCTTGCCTTCGAGGGTCTGGGCCAGGTGCTGCAACTCGATCTCGTCGAAACGCGCGATGTCACGTTCGTGGGTGTCAAGCAGGCCGAGATGAGGCAACTCGAAGATGGCCAAGGACGGGTCGGAGATCAGGTCTGCGCCGTCATCATCACCGCCCGAAACCAGGTGACCCGGCGTGACCGCGACGTGTCTACTCGCCGCACTCCGGCCAGATCGGCGGGGCTTCTTCGCCGCGCTCACGGGCTGCGGGCCGGCGCCGGGTTCGGGTTCGGGTTCGGATTCGGGGCGAGAGTCACCCAGT
>JAADHA010000285.1 GCA_013152105.1 Oligoflexia bacterium
AAACCCGTCGGGTCGAAGCGGCGGATCCGGCCCACGGCTGAGTCCCCGGCCAGGACCCTGGTCCAGGTCGCCGCGGTCCCCACCGCGAGGGGGCTGACCACACCCATGCCCGTGATCACGACCGCCGGCCTCACGGTGCGTCTCCATCGCCGCCAACCAGCTCAGCGACAGGATCCGGCGGATAGTCGGCCCACAAGCGGCGCAGCTCGGCCCGCTCCAGCCGCTCCAGGCGAAAACGGCCCGCTGGGTCTTCCAGCGGTACCGCGTTGAACACGAAGATCTGCTCGGCGACCACATTGGCGCGGCCGTGGTCGCCGACCCGACCCCGCACCCGGCAGACCGCCATCTCGTCGCGGAGTTGGGTCAACTCGGTCCGCATCTGGAGGGTCTCGCCCGGGCGCACGAAGCGGCGGAACTTCACACCATTCATCAGGCTGATGATGGGAAAGGGCCAGTCTCCGCGCCGCTTTCGCACGGTGTAGCCGATGAGCTTGCCCGAGAGCTGGGCCAGGCTCTCGAGCAGCAGCACACCCGGCACCACGGCAAAGCCGGGGAAGTGATCCTGGAAGACCGGCAGCGCCGGGTCAAAGCTCACCACACCTGTCGCCTGCTCGTCGATCACCAGCGTGTCGATTCGGTCCACCAGCCGCCAGCGCATCCCAACCCCTCAGTGCGAAAACGGCTCAGTGCAGAACGGCTTCGAGGCAGGACACCCCGACAAGCTCGCGCGATCCGTCACAGGTCTTGTAGCGATATAGCTCGAAGTTGTGGTTGCCCGAGTAGGGCGCCTTCCAGGCTGGCACGAACCAGTGGCGCTTGCCCGCCACGACGTCCCCGACCGGAACCGCCTTGCCGCCTTCGGGCAGCGGCAGGTCGTCGAAGTAGAGGTCCATGTCAAAGGTGCAGGTGTCCGCACCGTCAGCGGCGGCGTCGGTCCAGGCCGCGACGGGGATCTGCTCACCCAGCGCACCATCACTGCGCGGCGCGCCCTGGTCCTTGAGCTGCTTGGCCGCGACCTTGTACGACTTCGCCGCGTCGTAGATGAAGGCGGGGCCATCACAGGGGTGGAAGGTGACTTCCTGTGTCTTCGGAAAACGCACGAATTCCACCATCAGGGGCGACCCGCGTTCGATGTCCTTGCCGCCGCTGCGATTGACATCCAGGCGCGTGACCCGCAGCGCGCACTGCTGGATGCGGGGTTCGACGTAGACCCGCTTGAGTGGTTCTTCACCGGCCTGGAAAGCGGCCTTTTTGCGTGCGTCCGGGATCTCGGTAAACCGCACATCCTGGCCTCGCTTCACGCCATCCATCACGCGCTTGCCGAAGCCGCCATCGACGTACCACATGGTGAAGCTTCCATCGCCGTCGTCGATGATCCGAAAGCGGTTCTTGTGGTCCGGCGTGTTGCCCTGGACCAGCAGGTAGTCCCCGGCCAGGGTCGACATGGTCGGGCACCCCTTTGCGATGGCCCGCTGTTCGAGCGTAGGAGGACCATCCGCTTTTTGCGCGCCGTCATCTTGAGGGCAGGCGGTCAGCAGCAGCGAGAGGAAGGCGGCGAGTGGAGGGCGCGTCATGCAGGACTCCGAGCACGGTCAGAGGCTCGCTGTTGTAGCACGCCGCTGACGATCACGGCCGGCGCTGGCTGACCCGACGCGGCGGGCAGGCCCAGAGGCGCGGCGGTGTGTTGCCTTCAGTCCCGTCTTCGGCAATTCACTTGCTGCTCACGTTGACGCGACTACCTTGAAGACAGGTGGTCAGGGGCATCCATCAACCGGCCACTGAGAGGAGCACAAAGCTTGGCCACGATCAACAGCAACGGCATCGGCGTGCGGCACGCCATCGCACGCGCCCTGGCGACAGCCAACTTGGCGCCAAGCGACGCCGTCTTTCGTGTCCGTCGGGCCCGCGTGGACCTGGACCGCCAGGGCGGAGTCGCCCGCGCCGAGGCCAGCATCGAGCTGGCCCCCGCCCTCCCGCTGGACCAGCGCAGCCCGGAAGATCTGCACGGTCTGGTCAACCCTGACGGCCAACACCCGCTGATGGTGTGGCTGCCCGGCGACCCCAGCCGCAAGCTATCCCCCTTCTTCATGGACATCCTGGCGGTGAGCTGGAGCCGCTGGCTGGCCTGCAACGAGGGCACCCTGCCCCCCGGTTGCGACAGTTTTGCCCCGGTCATCGGGCAGTCTCTGACCGAGGCGCGGCAGTTCGCTGCCACCAAAAGCAAGCGCCTGCCCCGCCTGGAAGAGTTCCGCGCAGCGTGGGGACCGCAGCCCCTCCCCTGGGGCGAGGCGCCCGACCCAAGCTGTGGACAGGTGGGCCGGCCTCGCTACGACATCCTGCCCGAAGGCGGTCTGCATCCACCCACACACAGCGGCCTCTTCGACCTGGGCGTCTGGCTCTGGCAACGCCTGGACGACGGGCGGATCGCGGGCGGTCGCTCGGCAGCCGACGGGCTCGCGGCCGCGGAAGCTGAACTGAACCCCGATGCTCCCTCGTCGAAGCTGGGCCACTGGCCCATCGGCTTCCGCCTGGTTCAGGACGCCTGACAGGACGCTTGGTCCTTGCGCAGGGGCGCGCTCGGTGACGCCCCCGCTATACTCAGCGCCCGAGACTTCGATCTGGAGACCCGGCCACGCACATCGGTGTGGCCCATGGCCTCCCTCGCTCCCCTGGAGGCGCCGTGACGGTGCTGCTGATCGCCGGACTATTGGGCTGCTTCAAGCCTTGGGACCAGCTTGCCACCCTCGACTTCACAGACATCCCCTACGACAGCCCTCTCGTGGCCTCGGACGATGCACGCATCCGCACCTACCAGACCAACCTCCCCTGCCCCGACGGCAGCGGGGCGCGCTTCTACGCCGTGTACCGCGCCGACAATCTGGACCCCGCCCCGCTGGCAGTGGCCTTTCACAGCGGCGCCTTCGACTACGAGATCTCGCCCGAAGCCACTTCGGACAGCGCGCTCTACGGAGCGACCTGGCGCACCGAGTCGCGCATGTCTCGCGACTGGGCCGACCGCATGGTGTGGGAGAGCCTGGGGATGTACCCCGGAACCGTGATCGAGAGCGAGGACAACCAGGGCGCGCTGCCAGCCGCGATGGTGGACGCAGGAATCAACCAGATCTGGCCGGGCAACTGCTGGGCAGATCTCTGGCATAACGAAGAAGGCTTCCAGGACAATGACTACTCTCGCGAGGGATTCTCTCGCAACGGACGCACCTTTGCCTGGTGGATGCTCCGCCTTGCCTACGAGGATGGCTTCGCCGACACCCAGGGCGTCAGCTTGCCCTTCGCGATCAGTGATGAGCTGTACCTGGCCGGCCTTGGTGACGGCGGACGTGGCGTGGTCGAGCTGCTGACTCACGACGGCATGCCGAATGTCGCGGGCGCCCTGCTCGACAGCACTCCAGACACGCTCTCTCCCTACCTCGAGCCCACCGCTGAATTGAGCGGCGAGGCCGACGGACTGGCCCGCTTGTGGGCAGATCCCGCGGATCTTGCGGCGATCGATGACTGGTCCCTCCTCGCCCTTCTCCAGGCCAACGGGACCAGCGCGTCCCTCGCGGCACCGCCGACCACCCAGACCGGTGACACGGGGACCGGCGGCGATCTCGGTGGCCTCGGTGACCTCGCCCGCTTTGCCCTGCCGGCCCGCATGGCCATGGTCTGGTCGGCCGCCGACCCGCGCCAGCCACTGGCGACGACCTCGGCCACCGCTGATCTCCTGACGACACGCTCAGATGCCTGGGTGCTCGACACGCGCACCCGCGCCCACGTATTCACCAACAGCAAGCTCACCGCGGCCACTGCCTTGGTCGACTACCTGTTGACCGGCCAGCAGACCACCATCGACTGGCAGGCCACGGACAGCGGGTCCAGCACCGGCAGCACCACCACCACCACCGGCAGCGCGTCTGGCACGACGGCCCGGTAAGGCTGGTGTCCAAACCCAGAACCGGCGCCATCCGGCGCACCATGGCCGCCCTGGTCCCCCCCGGTGTGTTCGCCTTGACCGGCTGGCTGGCCTG
>JAADHA010000588.1 GCA_013152105.1 Oligoflexia bacterium
AGGATCTGGGCTTCATCGGGGAAGATGAGCTGCACCGGGCCCTCTTCGATGATCGCGTGGCGCACGGCGAGCGCGGCCAACTCGGCCGGGTCACTGCCGGCCAGCAAGGTCGCGGACCAACGCGCGACCCCACCGAAGGCGGCCCGCAGGTCGACCTCTTGGAAGTTCTGTCGCCCCAACCACTGGGTCGCGATCTGGCCGGTGAGGGCGATGACCGGGGCGTGATCGACGTGGGCGTCCCACAGCCCGGTCAGCAGATTCGTGGCGCCGGGGCCGGCGATGGTCAAGCAGGCGGCGGGGCGGCCGGTCAACTTGCCGTAGGCCGAGCAGGCAAAGCTGGCCGCGCCTTCGTGGCGGATCCCGATGTACGACATCTCGCCCGCCTGGCACTGTCGCCGGATCGCGTCGGCCAGGCCCAGGTTGCTGTGGCCCACCATGCCGAAGACCTGGCGCACCCCGTAGGCCACCAGGGTCTCGGCCAGCACATCGGTCGTCGTGCGCTGGTGGGGAGACTCGGCGGCAAGCTGCACATAGACGCCGTCATCGCGGATCTGGACCGGAAAGCTATCGACGCCGTCGTCGAATCCAGGCGCCTTGCCGGTCAGCGGGTCGTAGTCCCAGCCGTGCCAGGGACAGCGCAGGATCCCGTTCTCGATGGTGCCCTCGCCCAAGGGGCCGCCCTGGTGGGGACAGCGGTTGTCCAAGGCCCCGTAGGCGCCGTCGTGGTGGGTCAGGCAGAGGGTGCGATGCTGACAGGTGACGCTGACCGCGCGGCCCTCGGGCAGGGCGTCGGGGTCGAGGACCTTGTGCCAGTTGGACGCTTGCCGAGGGGTAGTGGAACCATCGTCTGCCATGTCGAAGACCGGGCCAAGAGGAACGGGGGCTGAGGCGGAGTTCGGATGCTGCAGGACAAGGTTCGTCGCGCTGGCCCGCTCGTCCAGCCCAGGTTTCGGCAGCTACTCCCACCCCTGGTTGAGGGCGTAGAGATCGTCGATGAGCGAGAGGTGCCCGACCACGCGATAGCCTTGGTAGTCCTTATCCCAACTGGCCTGCCACACGGTCTCTCCGTCTGGGGTCACCTCGCGAACCGCGCCGTCCTGTCCATAGCCCTGCATCGTGTTGCCGTTCGGCAGCCGGATGGCTTCCCCCATCTGGGTCGCCCAGAGGTCGGTCGACTGGTAGCTCCAGGTGCGGGTGAGCGTCTGGGTGGCGTCGTCGACGTGGTACTCGGCGGCCATCTGGACACCATATTCGTCCACGTCGTGGGTCGACGCGATCAAGGTGTCGGCGTCCAGCCAGTAGACATAGTGCTGGTAGTCAAAGACCGACTCGGGAGGCGAGAAGTCCCAGGGATCGCCGACCGTGAGCTGGCCGAATTGGCGGATCGGCTCGCCGCTACCCAGGTCGATCTCGAAGACGGTGTTGATGTAGAACATCGACGCCAGCACGCTGTTGTGTTCATCGCTCCAGATCGTGGTGTTCATGGAACAGTAGTAGGCGTCCCTGGAGTGTTTCACCATCCAGGCGGCACAGTCCCAGACCTGTGACGTGACGCCGTCGACCGAGACCTGGTTCAGCGCGTACTCATCGCCTGTACGCAGTTCGTAGTAGAACGAACCATCGGGTCCTTCGCCGGCCGCCTCGCCCATGCCGGGGACCGCGACCGACGCCGACCACCGGCCGTCGAGCGTCTGGCGCATGATGGACGCGGTGGCAGTGCCCGTGCCGAAGATGTTCTCGGAGTCGTACCAGATGTGCGTCCCATCCAGCGAGACCGTCGGGTAGAAAGAGAACATCGAGTGGGTCACCTGCTGGTACCACACGACCCGCCCCTGGCGGTCGAAGATCTCGATCCAGTAGGGCGGTTCAAAGGTGTAGTCCCCGCCAGCGACCGAGATCATGGCGAAACCCGCCGGGTCGGCGAGGGCTTCGTTCCAGGCGTCGATAGTTGGCAGGGGCAGGCCGTCAGGCAGCGAGCCGGTCGTGATGGTCGAGGATGCGCCGTGAAGCGTCTCTCCGCCCACGTCCATGGCAAGGCGAGCCTCGACATCGGTCTCGGAGGCGATACCGAGCAGGACCGCGTCACCGAGGTCTCGCGCCGGTGCGCTCAGCCAGTCCTTGCCCTCGCAGCGGTACTCGACCCAGGCGTCCTCGCCCTTTTTGGTCTTCCATGTGGCGTTGACCATGGTGAGGACGTTGTCGTCGAGGGTCAGGGTGAGCCCGGCTACGAGCGGCGAGGTCGTGCCTCCCCCGTCGCTGCCACTGTCGCTGCCGCCGCCGTCGTGGGTGCCGCCATCACCACACCCCCCGTCCGGGCCTCCGCCGTCCGTGGTTCCCGCGTCGGTGGCTCCGCCGTCCGTGCTGCCCGCATCGGTGGCGCCCCCATCGCCGCCGTGAACCGGCTTGTCGGGCAGGTTCGGGCCAGAGGTGCAGGCGGTGGCGAGCATGAGGAGGAGTGGAAGCATGGCCTGCTCTATGCCTGGCTGAGTCGGTTGCAAGCCCACCCGCACCACGCGGCTGCCATGATGGACCCAGGAGGCGACGCTCATGGGCATGACTCTGCTGACCTTGCTGGTGTTCGCGTGCGCGGGTGACCGGGGACCCGCTGGTGGTGGCGGCTCTAGCGGCACGACGCTTCCTGGCGGCACTTCGACCGGAGGGGGCTCGCAGTCAGGCCAGGCATGGACCCTGACGGTCAGCGGTGGCTACGGCTCGGGCAACTACCAGGGCGGCAGCGCTGCCCATGTGTGGGCCGATGTCGATCCGCACGCGGCGATCGTCACGGGCTGGACCACAGACACCGATGTGCTGGCGGACCCGCTGGAGTGGAACAGCAGCCTGGTCATGCCGCAGCAGGATCTGGTGCTGACGCCGACGATCTTGGAGGTGCCCTTCGACATTCGCACGCAGACCCTCTCGCTGGGCTCGGGCGCTCGCGCCTACAGCCTGGTCAGCCCGTCGGAACCGGTGGGGATCGTGCTCTTCTTCCACGGCGCCAGCTACAGCCGGGCCGAGCTTGACGACGCGGCCGCGAGTTCGGTGGGCATGGCGCTGGTTCACGCGGGCTACGCCGTCGCGGCCCTCGACTCCGAGGCGGCCGCCTCGGCGGGGGCGGGTGGCTGGAACGCTGACCCCAAGTCGACCGATATGGCCAACGTCCGGGCCCTGGCCGCGGCCCTCCGAAGTGACTTGGGGGACCTGCCGGTCTACGCCTGGGGCATGTCCAGCGGCGGGCAGTTCGCCCACCTGGTTGGGGCCGAACTTCCAGCCCAGGGCGTGCTTGGCTCCTGCGCACCGGGCACCGCCGACATCGCCTCGCGAACCACCGCGCCGACGGCCTGGTTCCTCGCGGCGGCCGACACGGTCTTCACGACCGGCGCGACCGACGCGCCTATCTACGCCAAGCAGCTCCAAGCCCGGGGTCTGCAAGCCCAGGTCAATGTACACCCGACCACGCCCCTCTACGACGAGCGCTTCACCCGCGTGCCTGGGGTGGACGCGGACACCTCGGCGGCCATCGCGGACTGGATCCGCCAGCAAGGCTACGTCGACGCGCAAGGCCAGTGGCTGGCGAGCGGCCGCACCGTCAGCAGCGCCTTGCAGCTCCCAGACCTCGACGCCGACACCGTGACCGCGGTCCGGGCCGAGATCGAGATCATGGCGGCCGACCACGAACTCTACGACGACTATACGTCGCGAATGGTCGCCTTCCTCCAGGCGCTCTCCGACGATTGACGTAGGCCGGATCGGGCGAGCTTGACCGGCCCGAGCGGCGGCACTAGTAGGTCGTAATATACGGCCTGAGCCAATCGATCTCGCCACGCACGCCGGCCTGGTAGACCTGCTGGACGCGCTTGGTGATCGGTCCCGGCGGTCCGACCACGCGGCGGTCGACTTCACGGACGGGGGTGATCTCGGCGGCGGTGCCGGTCATGAAGATCTCGTCGGCCACGTAGAGCGCGTCTCTGCCAAAAGGCATCTCGTGGACGGTCAGCCCCTGGCGGCGCAGGATGTCAAAGGCGGTGC
>JAADHA010000165.1 GCA_013152105.1 Oligoflexia bacterium
CGATGGGGGTGAGCTTGACGCCGATGGGGGTGAGCTTGACGCCGATGGGGGTGAGCTTGACGCCGATGGGGGTGAGCTGACGGAGGTCGAGCGCGGCCTGATCGCCCAACTCGGATCACGCCCACGTCGGGAGAAGCTCTGGATGACCATCCTGGTGCTCCTGCGCCGCCGGCCCATGCGCCCAACGCAGCTCGCCGAGGCCCTGGGTGGCCGAAGCGTGCGCAAGCTGGTCGACAAGCACCTGTCTCCGATGCTCGACGCCCGGCTCATCAAGCGCACCAACCCGGACGCCCCCACTGACCCCAACCAGGCCTACTACGCGGTTGAGGGGTACCAGGGACCTCCCGCGGGACCGGCCACACCAGAGGAGGGGGTCCCATGAAGGCCCACGACGAGCGCACCTTCGAGGAGACCCTCGCTTCCGTCTCCCCGGCCCAGGGTTAGCCATGGGCTGCCCCCAAGGACCGACCCCATGGCCCGCTTCCAGCTCGACTCTCCCTACCAACCCGCGGGTGACCAGCCCCAGGCGATCATCGAGCTGTGCCAGGGCCTGGATGCGGGGCTCAAGCACCAGGTGCTGCTGGGCGCGACCGGCACCGGCAAGACCTTCACGATGGCCAATGTCATCGCCCATGCGGGCATGCCGACCTTGGTCCTGTCACACAACAAGACGCTGGCCGCTCAGCTCTATGGGGAGTTCAAGCGCCTGTTCCCGGACGCCGCGGTCGAGTATTTCGTCAGCTACTTCGACTACTACCAGCCCGAAGCCTACATCCCGGGCAGCGACACCTACATCCAGAAGGACTCGCTGGTCAACGAACAGATCGACCGCCTCCGCCACCGCGCCACCCGCGCCCTCTTGGAGCGCAACGACGTCATCATCGTCAGCTCGGTCTCGTGCATCTACGGCCTGGGAAGCCGCGAAGCCTACGACGATATGCTGTTGCACCTCCACGTCCACGACCAGGTCCCCCGGCGCCAGATCCTCTCCAAGCTGGTGGACATCCTCTATGACCGCAACGACCACGACTTCCATCGTGGCACCTTTCGCGCTCGCGGCGATGTCATCGAGGTCTTCCCGGCCCACGAAGAAGACCGCGCCTACCGGATCGAGCTGTTCGGGGACGAGGTCGAGCGGATCAGCGTCATCGACCCCTTGCGAGGCACCCGGATCGAGGACCTGGAGAAGGTCGCGGTCTACCCGGCCAGCCACTACGTGACCCCCAAGAGCGCTCTGCAGCAAGCGGTCCGCAGCGTGCGCGAGGAATTGCGAGAGCGCCTGACTGTCCTGCGCGAGCATGACTGGCTGCTCGAAGCCCAGCGCCTGGAAGAGCGCACCCTGTTCGACCTGGAGATGATCGAGGAGACGGGACGGTGCAACGGCATCGAGAACTACAGCCGCCACCTGTCCGGCCGGGCCAGCGGGACGCCCCCACCGACCCTGCTGGAGTACTTTCCAAAGGAATGGCTGCTCATCGTAGACGAGAGCCACGTGGCGATCCCCCAGGTCGGCGGCATGTTCCACGGGGATCGCTCCCGCAAGGAGACCCTGGTCCGCCACGGCTTTCGACTGCCCAGCGCCCTGGACAATCGCCCCCTGCGCTTCGAGGAGTTCGAAGCCGGCTTGCACCAGGTGGTCCACGTCAGCGCTACCCCGGGCCGCTACGAGCTGAACCAGACCCAGGGGGTCTTCGTCGAGCAGATCATCCGTCCCACCGGGCTCTTGGACCCGATGATCGACATCCGACCGGCGGTAAACCAGGTCGATGATCTGCTGGACGAGCTTCGGACGGCCGCGGCGGCCGGGCAACGCATCCTCATCACCGTGTTGACCAAGCGCATGGCTCAGGATCTGACGGACTACTACCAGGAGCTCGGCGTACGCTGCCGCTACCTGCACAGTGATATCAAGACCCTGGAGCGCATGGATATCCTGCGCGACCTGCGCAACGGCGAGTTCGACGCGCTCATCGGCATCAACCTGCTGCGCGAGGGCTTGGACCTGCCCGAGGTCGCCCTGGTGGCGATCCTGGACGCCGACAAAGAAGGCTTCCTGCGCAACCAGACCAGCCTGGTGCAGACGATCGGCCGCGCGGCCAGAAACGTCGACGGCAGGGCGCTGCTCTACGCGGACCGCACGACACCCAGCATGCAGGCGGCCATCGACGAGACCGACCGTCGGCGCGCCAAGCAGATCGCGTACAACCAACTGCACGGCATCACGCCCGAGACGATCCGCAAGGCGGTCACCAGCCCCCTGGCCAGCCTGCTCGACGGCGAGCGCATCATCGTACCCAAGGACCGCGTGCTCAAGCCAGGGGACGAGGTGAACCTCAAGAGTCTGCCGGGCTTGATCCGTGGCTTGCGGCGGGACATGCGAGAGGCCGCAAAGCGCCTGGACTTCGAGAAGGCGGCCGATCTGCGCGACCGGATCCGGGACCTGGAACACTGGGCGCTCGAGGTGGCGGGCGAGGTGACGGGTAGGGTGGACGAACCGGAATCCGAGGAGGAAGGGTGAGCGGGTCGACCCCCCACCCCCGGCGACCCTACGCCTTTCGCGGTCGCTACCTGACCGGGATCGACCTGGCCGAACAGGTCGATCAGCACGCTGCCTTGCGGGATCTTCGCGCCGCGCTGGCTCCACGACTGGGCGAGGCGGCGGCCCAGCAAGAGACCGAGTCGGTGCTGGCGCTGGCGCTGGATGAGCTGGGCGAGGGCTCCCTGGCCGAGATCAGCGCCGATGTGGACTCCCTGCTGCGAAGCTGGGCGCGCCTGGCGGACGCGTACCGCGGCGCCTCGGACCGCGCGGAGATGGGGCGGGTGGCAGCCGAGCTGGGAGACATCCCCGGCCGCCTGGAAGAGCGGGTGCGACTGGTGCCCAACGCCGGTGGGCTGATCCACGCGGCGATCCCCACCAGCATGGTGGCTCGGCTGCGCTACCCGGTCGCAGCCGGACGGGTCCTGGACCGGGATCTGGCGGTGCTGGGGCAGCGACTCAAGGCGGCTCTTCCGGTCGCTATCTGTCGCGCTCTCTTGCGCGAGGGCATGCTCGACCAGCTCGTGCGACAGGCGGTGGGACCGGTGCTCGCGGGGCTCCGCGCGGCCTCGGCCCCCGCCACGGCCGCGCCTCGGGTCCCACGTACCGAGCCGCCGGCCATCGCAGTCAAGGGCCAGGGTTGGACCCGCCTCGATCCCGCCGTCTTGACTGCACGCCTGTCGGCCGGTCCGATCCGCTTCCGCCGGCACTGGGCGCCGCGCCCTCCGCCGACCGCAAAGCACCAGCCGCAAGCGATCGAGGCGGTCGCCCTGTCGGCGAGTGGTCGGCTGGGCCTGTGGGGGCCGTGGGAGCCGTGGCTCCAGCCCTTGACTGGCACCGATGAACCGCGACGCCTCGGAGACCTGGACGGACGGGCGTCGTGGCGCCACTGCCTGGCGGTGGCCATGTCGCCCGATGGACGGCGAGCCGCGACCGGCGGCACCAGCATCACGGTGTGGGAACTCGCCGGGGGGCAGGCCATCATCAACCTCGCCCCGGCCTACACCGCCGAGCTTCACGCCCTCGCCTTCAGCCCCTGCGGGCGTCGCCTGGCGGCGGTGCGGGCCTCCTCCATGCTCGAACTCTTCGATGTCGGGACCGGTCAGGAGCTGTGGCACGCGCGCCTCGACGATCCTGCCCTCGACCTGGCCTTCTCCAGCGATGGCCGACGGATCTTCGCTGGCGGCTGGTCCGGCGTGGTGACGGTCCACGACATCGAGACCGGCGCCCGGATGGCGGCCTTCGACGACATCGGTGGGTGCATCAACGGTGTCGCGACGGACCGGTCGGGTCGGGTGGTCGTGACGGCGGGTGGCTCCTGCTGTGCCGAGGGAGCGCCCCTGAACCCCGACGAGGTCGCCTTGCGGGTCTGGGACGCTCAGAGCGGGGCGGTCGTCCGGGACCTGCTCGGCCATCGTCAGCCCGTGGCCGCGGTCGCGGTGCTGGGTCCGCTCGCCTTCAGCATCAGCGAGGACGCCAGCCTGCGC
>JAADHA010000501.1 GCA_013152105.1 Oligoflexia bacterium
CACGACAAAAGCCGCGCCCTCGCCGCAGCGCCGCCCGCCGAGCAGGTCGTCGGCCCCCACCAGGCAGTCGCAGGCACCCGCGACGACCCAGTCCGCGCGGCCCTCGGACACGGCCAGAGCGCCCTGGCAGAGGGCGGTCCAGCCCCCGTCGTCTCCATCACAGTAGTTGGCGTTGCAGCCCTGGAGATCGTGGAAGGCGCTGGCGAATCCCAGCACGTTGTTCGACAGCCCCTTGACCAGCCACAAGGGGTGGATCAGGCGGGTCCCCTGGGTGGCGAAGCGGTGCATATCAAAGGTGCCATCGGTCCCGGTGCTGGCTTCCAAGGCGGGCACCAGGTCCGTGGCCTGGCCGGCCTGGGGGGTCGCGCCAACATACATGCCGCGGCGCGGTGGTGGCACGATCGCCAGCGCGTCGTCCCCACCGGCCTGGCTGATCGCCAGGCGCACCGCCGACACGCCGAGGCGCACGGCGCGGCTCATCAGCTTGAGCTGCTTGCGGTCGCTGACATAGGCGCGAGGCCGAAAGCCAGGGACATCGCCGGGCCGTCCGCCAATGGCCCCTTCCGCACCGATTCCAGCGGGACAGAGCAAGCCGACGCCAGCGATGACAACGTCACGAGAGGGGGTCTCAGGCACGAGCAATCACCAGGGAAGCGTTCTGGCCGCCGAAGCCGAAGGAATTGGACATGACCACGGCAGGAGCAGAGCAGACAGGGGCGGTCAGCAGGTGGAGACCGCAGGCCGGGTCGGGGTCGCGCAGGCCCACCGTGCCAGGAAGGTAGCCGCCGCGCAGGGCCGCCACACAGGCCGCGGCCTCGACCGCGCCGGCCGCCGCGATGGTGTGACCGACCGCACCCTTGATGGAGCTGACGGGGAGATCGGACCCGAAGACCCGCAAAACGGCGCTGGCTTCGGCGATGTCACCGACCGGCGTACCGGTGGCGTGAGCGTTGAGGTAGTCGATGTCGCCCGGCACCAGATCGGCGTCGCGCAACGCGGCCTCCATCGCCCGCTGGGCACCGAGGCCCTGGGGATGCGGCGCGGTCGCGTTCCAGGCATCCACGCTGGTCCCCGCGCCAAGGACTCGCGCCAGCACGGTTGCGCGTCGGGCCGCGGCGTGCTGGGCCCGCTCCAGCACCAGGATGGCGGCACCCTCGCCGATCATGAAGCCGTCCCGCTGTCGATCGAAGGGCCGGCAGGCGTCGCCGGCCAAGGCGCCCAGCACCACGAAGGAGAGCAGGCCCAGGGGATGGATCATGCTGTCGTGCCCACCGACCAGGGCGACATCGGCGTCACCGCGCCGCAGCGTCCAGACGCCCTCGGCGATGGCCTGTGCCGACGCAGCGCAGGCGGAGGAGCTGGTCCCTACCGGCCCGGTCGCACCCACCCGACGCGCCACGGCCATCGTCACCCGAGCCGGCATATGGCGAGAGGGACTGGCGTGTCGCGGCGACGTGTCCGATCCCAGCGAGATCCGATCGAAGCGATCGCCCCGGATGTGCGGATAGACATCGTCGGCCAGCTCGGCGGGGGTGACGCTGGAGAGGCCGGTGCCCAGGAAGACCGCGGTGCGTCGGTCTGTGTCGACCGGGTCCAACTTTGCGTCGAGCAAGGCATCATCGAGGGCCTGCATGGCCAGCCATGCCTTGCGATCATCGGGGAACTCAGCGAGCGGCTTGGGGTCCGGGGCGGCGGCCACCCAGGTCACCGGCAGACCTGATCGAGCAGCGACGCGACAGGTGCGGCCGTCACGAAGCGCCCGGTCGAGCGCGCCCAAGCCCACGCCCGCGGCGCAGCGCAGGCCGATCCCAGTGACGACCACCGCGTCCCTGCCTACTGCCGCTGACACGAGTCGTCTCCCTTGGCGAAGCAGACATAGGCCCCGGCCTGGGCCTGGTTGACGACCGCGACATGGCGGCTTCGATCCGTCATGATCGCGGTCACCATGCAACGATCCGACGCAGCCAGCGCCACCTCGGCCCGCGTGCTGCCCTTGGCCTCGCCACCAATACAGCGCACGGTCAGCTTCCGTGTGTTCGAGGCGAGTGACTCAAACGCCAGGGTGCGGGTCGGGACGGGCTGCGCGGCGGTGACAGACGGGACATCTTCGGCCGGCTCGGGCGCGGCGATCACGGCCAGGGAGTCGTCAGGAGGCTTGACGACCGGACCGACCGCGCGCTGGCCCCACCACCAGGCGCCGGCCCCAAGCGCCATCGCCGTGACCACCGCCAACAGGCAGCCTCCAGCCAGGCCACCCACCGCGACGGCACGCATACGCCCGGCCGGCTTGGCGGCTGGCTGGCCTCGGCCAGACGATGCCTGGTCTTGGGCGCTGACCGGCGACACCGAGCGCTGAGCCGCCAGATCGGGCGAACCCAGGGCCGTGGCCTCGGACTCGTAGCCCGGACCGATGTCTCCATCCTGTCGAAGAGGGGGCGCATCGGGCTTGCCTCGGGCGCCCGGCGCACCGGTCGCTGGCGCGATGGTCACGAGCTCGTCCAAGAGCTCTGGTACCACCGTCGCGGCGCTGGACGAGGAGGGCGCCTCGGCCGGCGGCGGATCGATCGGCCCCACATAGGTCGGCCCCTCGGTCCACTCGTCGGCGTGGTCCTCGGAGACGTCGATCAAGGCAGCGCCCGGGTCGGGCGCCACGGGCTCTAGCAGCGGTTCATCTGGCGCCACCACCGGGAGGCTGGCGGCGAGCGGCGTCGGTGCCCGCTGGGGCTGCACCGGGGCCTGCCGTTCCGAGGAGTCGTCCAGCTCGCGGAGCGCTCCCTGACGGACCTGCGCACCGAGGGCCAGGGCCTGAGGTGGCGCCACCTGATCGGTAAAACCCCGACTGACTGAGTCTTCGGTCATCACCGAGTCCGTGAGGCCGGACGCGGGGGCGGGGTTGGACTCGGCCAGGAGCACCAGCGGAGGCACGACCCGCTCGGCCCAGGGCTGGAGTTCTTCGCTGTCGATCATGCGCGACAGGGCCCGGGCGCGCTGGTAAAGATCCGCCGCGGTGGGGCGTCGCTCGTGTTCGAAGGCGACGCAGGCCCGGATCAACTCGGTCAACTCAGTCGCGACCGTGCCTCGGACCCGCACGCGGGCCCGCAAAAAGCTAAGCCGATCTTCGACGTTGGCCGTGTGTTGTTCCGGGCGACCCTTGGCCTTGCCCAGCTTCTCCAGTGCCACGAGCTCGAACAGGGTCGCCCCCAGGGCGTACACGTCCCCCGCTGGCGTCTCGGGTTCAAAGAAGAGCCGCTCGGGAGCCATATAGTCGACACTGCCAAACTGGAGTTCTTCGGTGTGGCTCTCGCGGTTTGCCAGGTCGCTGCGGGCCACACCGAAGTCCAGGACCTTCACCTCGCCCTGGCGATCGATCATGATGTTGCTGGGCTTGATGTCCCGGTGGATCACCCGCAGCGGCTTCTCGCCAGGGAGGGGTGGCCGGTTGTAGGCGGCATCGAGGGCGCTGGCGACGGCGGCCGTGATCTCAAGCGCGGCCCGCGCGGACAGGATCTGACCCTGTGCTGCGAGGTGATGCACCACCGTCCGCAGGTCCACGCCCTCGACGAATTCCATCACGACCGCGGTGCGGCCGTCGATGCTGGTGAGGTCGCTTACCGTGATGATGTTGCGATGGCGCAGAATGCCCAGCAAGCGAGCTTCATCGCGAATGCGGCGCACGACCTCGACGCTCTCGGTCCACTGCGCCTTGAGGAGCTTGACCGCCGCCAGACGCGAGAATCCATCGGCGTGGACCACCTTGCACAGGTACACCGTGCCGAAACCGCCCGAGGCGATCTCTCGGATGAAGTGAAAGCGACGTGCATTCTCGCGGCTGGCCACGACGCGGACTCCAGGGAGGACGGCCTCCGCGCTACTGCGGCGCGCGGCCTTGGGCGCGCGGAAAGGTAGCACGCTACCGGGTCCAAGCGGCGGACAGGGGCGCCAGCCTTAGACCGAGCTCGGCGCGACCCGCAGCGCCACCCCCGGATGTCCTGCCACCAGGGTCTCAGCCGGACCACCCG
>JAADHA010000164.1 GCA_013152105.1 Oligoflexia bacterium
GATGACGCGATGGCCCTGGCGATAGCGCTGGGTCGTGTCCTCGACCTCGGCGTTCGGATCAACATCGGCCAACCACGAGAAGGCTCGCCCCCCATCCGGCGCATCCTCGAGGGTCACCATCAGCCCCATGGGCACCAGCTTGGTGATCGGCTTGTCGTTGTAGGTCAGGCCATAGAACAGCGTCGTGCCCGGGCGGAGCCAGTCCCGCGGTGGCTTGATCGGGGTCGGCTCCAACTGGCCCACGACGACGATGTGTTCGTGCCGTTGATCCGCCCAGGTCCGCTCCAAGCTGATCAGCAGCTTGCCGTGGGTCTCCAGAAAGGTCCCGCTGTCCGACCACTGAGGACCGAGCGGCTGACCGAAGCGCACCGGGTCTGTCGACTCAACCAGGATCTCAAGTGGCTGGGCCAGCTCCAGGTCCTCCAGCAAGAGATGAAGCGGCTGAGAGCTCTTCACTTCGAGCAGGGCCGGACCGGCGTACGTGCGCAGATCGCCGGAGATCTCCAGGCGCGCAACCGTCGTCGGGGGCCCAGGCAGACCGATGTCTTCGGCCCGCAGCTCGGCGAACCGGCTGGACTTGGCGCAACCCGCCAGAATCGAAGCCGCGAGGCCCAACAGCACGCACGCCCGAAAGCACGCCGGGAAACACGCCGGGAAGCCAGCGGGAGCAGGCATGGTCGGGGATCGGGGCGACAACGGGCTCATGGTGGGCGCTCGCTAACCGCATCCGGCCCACATGGCGCGACACAGAGATGTCACGCCAGCGATTTGCTCGCTCCTGGCCCCATGGATAGCCGGGCGCCACTGCGGTCGGTGTGCACATGCGCCGCGCACCCCCTGCCCTCGTCTACCTGTTGACGCTTCATCCGAGCCGGTGCCTGTCGCGCCGTGCTGTCCTACGGAGGACCCCGTGTCCACTGCTCCCCTCCACCTGCTCCGCAACATCGGCATCAGCGCCCACATCGACTCCGGCAAGACCACGCTGACCGAGCGGATCCTGTACTACACCGGACGCATTCATGCGATCCATGACGTGCGTGGCAAAGACGGTGTCGGCGCCAAGATGGACTCGATGGAGCTGGAAAAAGAGCGCGGCATCACCATCCAGAGCGCGGCCACCTACTGCCAGTGGAACGGGCACAGCATCAACATCATCGACACCCCCGGGCACGTCGACTTCACCATCGAGGTCGAGCGCGCCCTGCGCGTGCTCGATGGCGCCATCCTGGTGCTGTGCTCGGTCGCTGGGGTCCAGAGCCAGTCGATCACCGTCGACCGACAGATGCGCCGCTACCACGTGCCGCGCATCGCCTTCGTCAACAAGTGCGACCGCCAGGGCGCCAACCCGGTGCGAGTGCGCGACCAGCTCCGCGACAAGCTGGGCCACAACGCCGTGCTCATGCAGATCCCGATCGGCCTGGAAGAGAAGCACCAGGGCGTCGTCGATCTGGTCGATATGAAGGCCTATTACTTCGATGGCGAAAACGGCGAGAACGTCCGAATCGAGCCGATCCCCGCCGATCTGCAGGCCGAAGCCGACGTGTACCGCGAAGAGATGCTGGACGATGTGAGCATGTTCAGCGACGAGCTGACCGAAGCCATCCTGATGGAAGAGGTCACCGAAGAGCTGATTCACAAGGCCATCCGCGAGGCGACCCTGTCGCTCCAGCTCACCCCGGTCCTGCTGGGCAGCGCCTACAAGAATCGCGGCGTACAGAAGCTGCTCGACGGGATCATTGCGTGGCTCCCCAGCCCCACCGAGATCGAGAACGAAGCCATCGACCTCAGCAAGACCAACGAGGACACAGAAGTCCGCTACATCCTGCCCTGTGACCCCAACGGTCCCCTGTCAGCCCTGGCCTTCAAGCTGGAGGACGGCCGCTACGGACAGCTCACCTATCTGCGCCTGTACAGCGGCAAACTGACCAAGGGCGACTTCATCTACAACAGCCGCAATCGCGCCAAGGTGAAGGTCGGCCGACTGGTCCGAATGCACGCCGACGAGATGGCGGAGATCGACCAGGCCAGCGCGGGGGACATCGTCGCCCTGTTCGGAGTCGACTGCTACAGCGGCGACACCTTCACCGGTCCGGCGACCAACATCGCCATGAGCAGCATCCACGTGCCCGCGGCCGTCATCAGCTTGACTGTCACCCCCCAGGACAACAAGGCCCAGATCAATATGGGCAAGGCGTTGCGGCGGTTCACAAAGGAAGACCCCACATTTCGCGTCAGCTCCGACAACGAGACCGGCGAAACCGTGATCGCCGGCATGGGTGAATTGCACCTTGAAGTCTACATCGAGCGCATGAAGCGCGAGTACGGCGCCATCGTCCAGACCTCGCCCCCGCGGGTCGCCTACCGCGAGACCATCACCCAGCGGGCACGCTTCAACTACACCCACAAGAAGCAGACCGGTGGTTCAGGCCAGTACGGCAAGATCATCGGCTACATGGAGCCGAACGAAGAGTCCGACTACGAGTACACGGACTCGGTCAAGGGTGGCAATGTCCCCAAGGAGTTCATTCCCTCGATCAACAAGGGCTTCAAGTCCATGTTGGGCAAAGGCCGCTTGATCGGCGCACCGGTGGTGAACATCCGGATCGTGCTCCTGGACGGTGCCTACCACTCCGTCGACTCTAGCGACAACGCCTTCCAAGAGACCGCGCGCGGTGCCTGGCGTGAGACCTACGGCAGGGCCCAGCCCGTCATCCTCGAGCCCATCATGCGGGTCGGTGTCGAGGGCCCGACTGAATTCCACGGCAACATCATCGCGACGCTGAACCAGCGTCGAGGCATCATCGTCGGGGCCAGCGAGGCCGATGGATTCTGCGCGGTCGAGGCCGATGTGCCGCTGGCCGAGATGTTCGGCTACGCGACCGCCTTGCGCAGCAGCACCCAAGGCAAGGCCGAGTTCACGATGGAATTCGCTCGCTATGCCGAGGCGCCCAAGAGCGTCCAGGAGGAGCTGATCAAGAAGGCCGAAGAAGAGAAGAAGGCCAGCTAGGCAGCCAAGACGCGCGGCCTTCTGCTCGCGACCACGCCCTCACCTCCCCTCCCCCTCCAAGCTTCCAGGAACCCCATGCCCGCATGGCCACGAGCCAGCATCCGCACCAGCGGCGGCCCACGCGGACAGGTGATTCCACTCCGTCAGAGGTACAATATGCCCTTCGAGCACCTCATCGAGCGCAGCCCCATGAAGGCCGTCGCCACCAGCACACGCGGTGGTCTGAAGCCGGGCCAGATCGGGGCCTGTTTCGCACGCTCTGGCGTCGGCAAGACCGCCTTCATCGTACAGATCGCCATGTACAAGCTGCTGCGCGGCACCAACGTCCTGCACGTCTCACGCACCGACAATGCGTCTCACGTGCGCAGCTACTATGACGAGCTGTTCAGCGCCCTGACCACCGGCATCCGGCGCGATGACAGGAATGAAGCCGCGGTCGACATCGAGCGTCACCGGATCATCCACAGCAGCCTGGACAAGGCATTTGGGCCTGAAGATCTGCGCAAGCTGAGTTCCACCCTGGCCGAGGTGATGGACTTTCGCGCCAACACCATCGTCATCGACGGGATGGAGGTCGACGATCTGCGCAACAACGTCGACGCGTGGCGCAGTCTGGCTGACCAGCTCAAGGTCCGGCTGTGGATCACCGTCCGCACCCATCGCGACGGCCAGGTCCAGGTCGAAGGACTCGCCGAGCTCACCGACTCGGCGGTGGTCCTGGTCCCCAGTGGCCGCCACGTCGACCTTCACATCCTGCGCGAAGGCGGCCGGGCCGCGGAAGAGACGCCAGCCCTGGCCCTCGATCCCGTCACCATGCTCCTCCACCCCGAGGACGTACGAGACAAGGCCACCATGCCCCCTTCCCCCGCGGCCAGCGCCTGCACGCTGTACAGCGGCGGCGCGGTCGGCGCTGAAGCGTGGTTCGGCGAGCAAGCCGAAAAGTGGCAGGTCGCGGAACAGAACTTCAGCTTTGAGGGCCACGAACAGGCCCGCACCAC
>JAADHA010000152.1 GCA_013152105.1 Oligoflexia bacterium
CTCCGCACTGCCCGGGCGACGACATCAACGCTCTGTTGGCCGCCAGCTTGGACGCGGACCCGGTGCTGGCCACGGCCATCGACCAGCTCAACGCGCTGCCCTGGCCTGCGCCCGCGCTGTCCGGCGTCTCCCAGCCGGTGCTGGCCCTGACTGGAGATGCCGGCTTCGTCCAACTCGCCCCGGTCGCGCGCGCCCTGTGGGCTTCGCACCTCGAAGACCGCAGCGACGATCTCGATCGCAAGGTCGCGCCGCTCGATGACGCGGTGGCGGCCGGCGATGCCGACGCGCTCAAGCAGGCGCAGGTGGCGCGCCAAGCCTATGAAGACGCCCTGGCAGCCGACGGCCAGGTCCTGATCGCCCAGCTCCAGGCATCGCTAGCTCGGGCTGCCAAGAAGGGCGGGGCCGACATCGGACTGTGCCTGAATCCGCAGGCGCTCATGGGCTGCCCGGGCTCGGATCACACGGCCGAGCTGCTGCCGCTCTTGCAGGCTGATCGCAAGCTGAACCGCGCGCTGTCTGCGCTGCCCTGAGCCCGCGGCTGCGGCTTCAGCGCACCTGGATCGAGAAGCTGAAGTCCGGACCGACCCGGGGACCAGGCCGCGCCCAGGGCGGCGTCCAGGCAGCCACACCGCGATGAGAAGCCCAGAGTGGGGCCCTGCTGCAAGCTCTGTCCCGCCACCAGGTCCACCAGCAGGTGGTAGCCCGGCCGCCACTGCGACAAGACACCCGGCAGGCGCCACGAGGCATCGCCCTTGCTTTGGAGCAAAGAGAGCGCACCCGGCGCCGAGGCCAGGCCAGCGGCAAGCGCCAGGACACCATCGTCGTAGGCGACACGCGCGTCCTGCAGATCGCGGTCCAGGCTGCCCCGGATCTGCCAGGGTCCGCGCTCGGCCTGGATCCAGCCGTCTGGCGCCAGCCCGGTGTCCGTGAGCGCCAGCCAGCCCCCTGCCGACACCGGCACGCCGCCCAGGGTCAGCAGGCGTGCCGTCGCCGCTGGACCCAGAGACCAGGCGGGCAGCGGCTGATCGACGGGCAGGCGGACATCGGCTGAGCCAAGCCGCGCCGAGGCCGCAGCCTGGAAGCCCAGCTCGGTGATCAGCCGCCCAGAGCCCAGCGCCATCCAGCCAGGGAGCCACGCGCGCGCCACGCTCTGACCCTCTAGCCAGGGCTGACCATCGGTCCAGGCCCGCGAGACGCCACTCAGGGCGGCCTCGAGTCGCAAGGGCCCCAGCTCGTGGCCCGCCTCCAGTCGCAGATCAGCCTCTACGCGGCCGGTCGCCGGCCCTTCCACGTCCCACGCCGCCGTCCCCTGGCCGATCGCGTCGACCCGCGCGCCCCCCTCGACCGCCACGGGCCCAAGCCTCTGCCCAGCCAGTCGCAGGCTCGCGGCACCGAGCTGCTGGTCCTGGACCGAGCTGTCTGTGAGGCTCTGGAAGCTATCGTGCTCCACGCGCAGGCTGGTCGCTCCCAGGAGCCCCGTACCCAATCCCCGTGCGGCCGCGACCCCTCGGGTCTCAGCAAAGGGCAGCGCGCGGCTCAAGAAACTGCCGCCATAGTCGGCGAGGTAGGTCTGATCACTCTCGACCCGCGCGTCGGTCCCCAGCCTCCAGATCCCGTCGGCCCAGGCTTGCTCCAGGTCCAAGGCGCCACGGGAGTCCTGGTCCACCTTGTCCCAACCGCCGGCGACCCGCAGACGACCGCCGCCGCCCGGCTGCGACCAGCGCGTGTCCATCAGAAGCCGCTCGCCCCGCTGGGTCCGCAGCTCGGGGGTGAGGGTGATGTCGGCTTGGGGACCCGCCAGCAGGTAGACCGGGAGCCCGACCACGAGCCCATCCTGGCCAAAGCCAAGATCGGGAGGAAGGAAGCCGCTGGCGCGGTCGCGTAGCGGCAGGCGCCCGGCGGGCAAGGGCAGCACCGGCAGGCCACACAGGCGCAACACCCCACCCCGAAAGCGCGCCGCGCGGTCGTCGACCCGGACCCTGGCCGCGTCGAATTCCCAGAGAGGGGACTCGCAGGCACAGGTCGTCAGCCGCAGCCCCTTGCCGGCGAGCGTCCCATCAGGGCCCCAAGTCAGCGTCTCGCCCGAGATGTGCAGGCGACCATCGGCGCCCAGGATGGATGCCTCGCTGATCTGGCCAGCCTCACCGCGCAGCGCGATCACCGCGTGGCCGAATTTGGCCCGGCCAGCCGGACGAGACCAGGTCCCCTCCCACAGCTCCAGCTCGCCTCGGTCCGGGTCCAGGGCGAAACGGGCCGCGGTCACCGTGTCCTGGCCGAAGCGAGCGCGGACATCGCCCTCGCCCACCACGACACCATCGAGCAATTCGATCCGGTCCGCGTCGACCGTGGTGACCGGACTGGCCGCCGCCTGAGCAGACCCGACGACCACGGCCGCCGCCACCACGCACCAACCGGGAGCCCTGTGGACTCCGGGCAGCCGCCGGCCGATCCTCACTGCGCTCCGACCAGCTCCCGCACCGCCCCGACCAGGAAGATCGAGCCCGCCACGATCACCAAGCCGTCCTGAGATCGAGCCAGCGGCAGCGCATCTTCGACAGGCCCCGCGGGCAGGATCGGCAGATCGACTCCGATCAGCGCTTCTGCGATCTGTCCCGCGGGCATGGCACGGGGGTGCGCACAGTGGGTGGCGATGACCCGGTCCAGTTCGCCGACCAGGGCGACCAGCATCGACCGGAGGTCCTTGTTCTCGGACACGCCCAGCAGCAGGGTCCGCGGCCGATCCCGCGGCAGGTCGTGCAGATAGGTCGCCAGGGTCCGAGCACCGGCCGGGTTGTGCGCTGCGTCCAGCAACAGGTCCGGTCCGATCCACTCCAAGCGACCGGGATGGCGCACACCGCCAAGGGCCGCGGCGGTCCTGACAGGATCGAGCTGCCGCTGTGGGCCCAGAAAGAGTTGGCAGAGGGCCAGGGCCACGCCAGCGTTGGCGACCTGGTGCTCGCCCGCCAGGCCGATCGGGAGATCGTGCAATTGCACATCGCCCATCGAGAACTGCGCCGTACCGTCGCGACTGGCGCTGACGTGGTAGCCGCTACCGGGTTCCAGCAGGGGCGCCCGTCTTTCGGCCGCCATGGCGCGGACGACTCGCGAAGCAGCGGCGCTGAGTGGCCCGACCACGATGGGGACGCCAGGCTTGATGATGCCGGCCTTTTCGGCCGCGATGCTGGCTTCATCAGGCCCCAATGCGGCGGTGTGCTCGATCCCGATCGAGACGATGGCCGTGGCGACCGGCGCCACCAGATTGGTGGCATCCAAGCGCCCACCCAGGCCCACCTCTACGAGCGACACATCGATGCCCTGTTGGGCGAGGTGCAAGAAGCCGGCCGCGGTGATCAATTCAAAGTAGGTCAGCGGTATCACGTCCTGGTCATGCCCCTCCATGAAGGCCCGCCCGGCCGCCGAGAGTCGTGTCAAGAGCGCGTCGAGGGAGGCGTCATCAATGGGCTGGCCCCCGACGCAGATCCGCTCGTTGACCTGTTGGAGGTGCGGCGAGGTAAGTTCGCCGGTGACCAGACCGTGCGCGCCGAGGACCGCGCTGACCATCGCCACCACGCTGCCCTTGCCGTTCGTGCCCGCGATGTGGAGCACCGGTACGGCCTGCTCGGGCGATCCGAGCACATCGAGAAAGCTCCGCATGCGGGTGAGCCCAAGACGGACACCGTGGCGTGCGGAGGCAGACAGGATGGGGTGGTTGATCACGGGGACTCAGCCAGCCTTGCAGAGCAGCGAGAGGCAGCAAACCACGGCCTGTCGTAGCTCAGCGCGAGGGACAATACGATCCACCATGCCGTGATCCAGCAGGTACTCACTGGTCTGGAAGCCGTCGGGCAGGGTCTCACCGATGGTCTGCTCGATGACTCGAGGGCCGGCGAAGCCGATCAGGGCCTGGGGTTCGGCCAGGATGACATCGCCCAGCATGCTGAAGCTGGCCGCTACGCCGCCCGTCGTGGGGTGCGTGAGGATGCTGATGAAGGGCTGGCGGGCTTCGTCGCGAAGGCGAGCCAGAGCGGCCGAGGTCTTGGCCATCTGCATGAGGGAGAGCACGCCCTCTTGCATCCGTGCACCACCCGAGGCGCTCACGATCACCACGGGCTGGCGCTGCGCCACGCCTCGCTCGATCTGGCGCGTAATCAGCTCGCCCACGACCGATCCCATCGACCCCCCCATGAAGGCGAAGTCAAAGGCCCCGATCTGGATCGGCCTGCCGTCCAGGGTGGCGGCCCCCGCCAGGTAGGCGTCCAGTTCGCCGGTCTTCTGCTGGGACAGAAGCAAACGCTGGCTGTAGGGCTTGGAGTCGACGAACGCCAACGGATCCAGCGGTCTGAGCTGCGCGTCGAGCCGGACAAAGCTGTCGGCGTCGGTCAGGCTGGCGATGCGCTGCGCGGCGTTGAGTCGCAGGTGGTGCCCACAGCGCGCGCAGACGCGGACCTTTTCCAGCAGCTCTTCGTTGTACAAGAGGGCTTTGCAGCTCGGGCACTTCGACCAGAGCTGCGGGCCATCGGACTTGGAGTTGCGTGGCCCCGCCTTGATCTCAGGGGGAGCCTGCTCGAACCAACGAG
>JAADHA010000569.1 GCA_013152105.1 Oligoflexia bacterium
AGGTGAACACCGGCAGGCCGTTGATGAACAGGCCGAGGTCGAGCGCGAGCGCGGTCTCGTCGCGGCTGTAGCGGAGTTGGCGGGTGACCCTGACGCGGTTCGAGCGGAAGCGCTCCTCGGCCCTGGCATAGCCCGGGGGGGGGCGCGCCTTGGAATGACGTCTACGTGGTGCGGCCCGTGCTTTACTCCCTTGCGGAGGACGTTGATCACCCCACGTCGGCTGATCTCGCTCTGGAGCCGGGAGAGGAACTTCCGCCGGGTGGCCGCCAGGAACCCCCGGAGCTGGACGAGATCGACGCATCGCTCGTGTCGGTCCTGTTCATCGAGCGACTTCGATCAAGTGCCTGTCAATTGAAGGCGGTCTGGCGTCCCGCGTCAACTGGCCGTCAACAGGGATGAATGTCTTCAAGTGACTGGATTTACACCATTGTCGCCCGTTTGCCTGGACGGCAAGGCGTTCGCGATCAACTGGGCGTCAACAGGAGGGGTCACGGGACCTCCCGACGTGTGGCGGACGCCCACCAAGGCACGTACTTCATGTAGCGAGGTGCCGCCCCTGAGTCGTGTGGCTCGATCTGGCCAGCCTCCACGGCATCGCGAATGAGACGTGAGGCTGCGGCGCGATTCTTGTACTCGATCCCGAACCGTTCGCGGAGCGAGCTGTTCGTCAGGTAGTCCCGCCGGACGTGCTTGAGGCAGGCGTGGAGATAGCAGGCCCGCACCCGGTCGTCTTTGTCCATCTTCGAGAGCGACCGTGGCGAGAACAGCACGGCGCGGGTGAACTTCGGCGGAACCTCGAATAGTGGCGGCGGGAGCTGGAAGAGTTCCACCTGCGCGACGACCTTGTCGATGCCGCTGCCCCGCTCCTCGCAGATCCCGAAGCGTCGCATCAGCGATGCGAGAGCCTCGTTGCGGGAGGTGGGCGGGCTGTCGAGGAGGCGCTCCTTGTCCACGAGGGGCTCGCCGGGGTTGGTGATCTCCAGGCGGTCGGTGAAGAGCTCGAACATCGGCCCCGTGCCGGTCGCGGAGAAGTCCTGGTGGATGAGCGCGTTCGCGACCAGCTCGCGCACGGCGAGCGGTGGAAACATCGGCACGTCCCGCCGCAGCGCCTGGCCGACGACCTCGTTGGTGGGAAGCAGGCCGTCGATGAACTGGAGGAGGCCCTCGAAGCCGCTGGCGTAGCCTTTGCCGACGACCTGCTCCCGCAGGGTCACCGTCCGGTCCGTGCCCTTGTACTGGATGACCCGGAGGGCCTTTCGCCCCAGGTGCGGGAACGCGTCCAGGCGTCGCGCGAGCAGGACAGCCCCGAGGTTGGTGATGTTGAAGCCGCCAGCCTCGCAGGGCACGACGAGCCGCTCGCCTAGGAGCCCTTCCATGATGGCGTCGCGCCCGTCGGGGAGCGGGAGCTGGAGCAGCTCGAAGTAGGCCGGGTAGTCCAGCTTGCGCAGCACCTCCTCGGCGGTCACGCGCTCGGCGGCGACGCCGTCTTCGAAGGGAACACACTCGAATATGCGCCAGAGCGCGCGCTCCTTCTCCGGGTGGTCCTTGAGCTTCTTGGTGTAGCTGCCGACGCGGACGTACTCGACACCGCTGAACGCCACCGGGGTCCTCGCCGCGCGGTCGATCTCCAGCAACACCACGCGCTTGCCGTCCACGTCGACCTCGTGGAGGGCGAAGTCGATGCGCGGACGGATCAGGCGCAGGAGCCAGTTCTCCAGCTCCTCGTTGCCCTTCCGCGCCGCCTTCGGATCGAAGGTGGTGCCGACGATCTCGTGGTCGTCGTCGCGCACGCCCCACATTCGCCTGACCCCCGGTCGGCGGCACCAGCCTCTTGCTGGAGGGGGGCTCCTGGCCACCCAAGAATGCGTCGTGGCGCGTGCACCGCGGGCGCCGCTCGGGCCGCCGGGCGCCGCAGGTCCGCGATCGACATAAAGGTGGTCGAGCCGTCGCCGTTGCGGACCGGGTGTGGGCTCAGGTTGACGTCGCGGGAGAGGAACTTCTCGATGAGCGGCCCGAGCACGTCGGCCCGCGACAGCTTTGGCACCTGCTTGCGGAACTCGAAGTCCGCCCTGATCCTCTGCTGGCTGGCGCCGTTCTTCAGGTCACGGAGCGTGAACCTGGAGGTGTTGTAGAATGCCTGTCCAGCCGCCTGCCGTCGACTTGGTGCCGCATGGTGCCCATCTGTGCTCCGAGCGAACGGAGCGTAATCGCGTAGGGAATGAGGGTAAAGGGGTAATGAGATGGTTTTGTTACCCTGTTTCCGGTTCGGCTACGCTTTTCGGGCCACGAGGCCCTCGGCGAGGGCGTGCAGTTCGTCCTCCGTGGGCTCTTCGCCTTCGGCCATGCGCCGCAGGACGTCGTTGTCCTCGATGAGAGCGCGCACGTAAGCCTCGATGCGGCCGCGATAGGCGCTCGTGGTCAAGCCGGGTCCTTCACGGCGTCGATCATGAACGCGCGCATGATGAGGGCGTTGGTACCCGCGTTGGTGACCTTGCGCTCGATCTCCAGCGGCGTTGGGAACCCGCGCACCTTGGTTGGCGGCTACTCGTCGACCTGGGTAGGCTCGCCGAGCCTCCACCCGGCGAGGCGCAGGGCCTTGTCGATGAGCATGGCGGCCGGCGGCTAGCTTGCCTAGCACTGCGACCGCGGGCGCGAGGGCGCAGGGTCGCGCCGCTTCAGAGCCGGTAGGGAACGCAGATGCCTGGTTCGCCTTCGGGGAAGTCCTTGGTGTTCCGCGTTGCAAGCAGGCGCTGATGGACCCGTGCGGTTGCAAGGCTGATGGCCCCACCCTCTACCTCGGCCAGATAGGAGCGCGCTGCTTCCTGCCCGGCCAGTCCGTCGAGTTCTCGACTACGCCACAGCCCGAAGGCGGCATCCACCGAGGCACGCGTCTGAGCCTGGTCTTCAAGCAGCCTGGTCACGGCGCGGCGCACCGCCTCGGCTTCTCCGACAAGTCCGAAAGTCTGCCGGTGGGCTGGGAGACCAGGGACTGCCATGGGGCCACGCAAGAAAAAGGCCGCGTGCGGTCGAAATCTGTCCGGGAACCGGCTTGCATCTGCGGCGGTCGCAACCTACCGGAACGAATCCCAGGGGAGCTTCGGCATGAAATCGTGGACAGCCCGGGCCCTGCGCCTCGCCACCATCGGGGGCTTGCTGGCCAGCCTGGTCGCCTGCCCCAAGCAGGGCGAACCTGACGCCGTGATCCCAGAACCCGACGTCCAGGGTGTCGCTATCGACCTGAGCGATGGCAGCAACCCGGCGGACACCTACACCCGACCGCCGGTGGCGGACGCCACGCCGCTGCCCGCCGCCCAGGTCGCTGCCCTGCTGGCTCGGCTGCCTACGCTCCCCGACGAAGCCCCCGACCAGGCCGACTTCGCCCACCGGGCCGACAGCCGCCCCGCTCCTCGTCCCGGGGTCGAGCTCGCGGCCTCCTTCCCGCCCGCGCCGACCGATCTCACCTCGCCCGAACTCCCGACTGGTCCGCTGCACCTGCTGCGCGGCGCTCCCCAGGGCGATGTCCCCCTCGCACCGCAGCTCAGCCTCACCTTCGACCAAGCCATGGTCGCGGTCACGGGTCAGGACGACGCGGCGGCACAGGTGCCGGTCCAGCTCGACCCCCAGCCCGAAGGCCAGTGGCGCTGGCTGGGCATACGGACCCTGGTCTTCGAACCGACGCTGCGCTTCCCGATGGCCACCGACTACACCGTGACCATCCCGGCTGGCACGACCAGCGCCACTGGGGGCAGCCTGGGCGAAGAACGGCGGCTCCACTTCCGCACACCGCCGCCGACCCTGGTCAGCTCGTGGCCCACGCGCATCCGACTGTTCGACCAAGCTGCGGGCGGTCGGGTCGGCGGCGATCTGTTCGGGTTCGGCGAGGTGGGTGGGCCGGGTGTCACCCTTGGCCTTGACCCGCAAGACGGCGTGGATTGCGTCGCGGTCGATGGCCTGGTCGAAGGTCAGCAGGATGACCGGCTGGCGGGGCTGGG
>JAADHA010000163.1 GCA_013152105.1 Oligoflexia bacterium
CGGGACTTCCGCTGCGAGAGCTGGGTTGGGAGTGCCTGGGCTGGAAAAGGCGGCGTTCAGCCCGTGCTGCGAGTGTGGTGGGCGGCGGGAGGATATCGGCTGGAGTGGCTAGGCCCGGCGGGGCGCTGAGCGGAGCGTCGAGGGAAAACCGGCACACCCCTCACCTCGATCCGCCTGGCTCCAACTCCCAGGCGTTCATGCTACCGTGCACCTCATGCGAACGCTCAAGCTCACACGCTCAGCGACCCTGGTCCTCGCCGCCACGCTCAGCCTGACGGCCTGCGCCACCCGGGGCTCCTCGACCTTTGGCGGTGGTGGCACCGCCGGTCTCGGCATGCCCAATGGCACAGACCAAGGCGACGCTGGAACGACCGGCGGCACGACCACCGGCGGCACCGACAGCGGCACCGACAGCGGGGGCACCGACACGGGCACGGGCACGGGCACGACCTTCACCGGTACCGGCTACGACGTCACGGACGTCGCCTACGACCTCACCGGCGTCGCCCAGGACGGCAGCGACTGGAGCCTCTACGCCCACGCTGGCACGCCGGTGGTCGTCATCGTGGGGCATATGGACGACCCCGGCTTCGTCAGCATGATGGGCTGGCTGGGCAGCACCACCGGTGCCACCGTCGCCGCCGTGGTCGGTCGGGACGAGAACAGCGCTCAGTCCACCGTGACCCAGGCAGCCGGTTGGGCCAGCACCTACGGCGTCCCCACCGTGATCGCCGACACCACCGGCGATCTCATCAACACCTGGGCCCAGCGCAACCCGCCCAAGACCTACGTGATCGACACCACCATGACCATCGTCTGGACCCAATTCGGAACCGTCGCCCAGATCCAGGTCAACGACCAACTCGCGGCACTCTAAGGGGCGGCCTCACCTGCGCTACGCTCCAGCGATGACCACACCACCGATTCAGCGGATTGTCCTGGCGACGGACCTGGGTCCATCAAGTCAACGCTTGCTGGCCCACGGCGCCCGCCTCGCGCTGGCCGCAAAGGCACGCCTCTGCGTGCTGCACGCGCCCCACAATCCAGACGGACCGCCGCGCTCCTGGGACGTGCGGCTCGACACGCTCTTGCGCGGTTGGAAGATCGAAGCGAATGCCCCCGGCTCCCTGGATGACATCGACCTGGTCCAGGTGACCGCGCAGGGCAGTGACCCGCTCTCGGCCCTGACCCAGGTCGCTGGCGCCCTCGGCCCCGACCTGCTGCTGCTGGGAACCGAGCGTCGCCACGGCATGGAGCGCATCCTGCAAGGAAGCACAGCCGAACGCCTGGCGCGCCACTTCTCGGTTGGCACGCTCTTTCTGGGCCAAGGCGCTCGCAGCTTCGTCCAGATGGACAGCGGCGCCATCAGCCTACAACGGGTCCTGGTCCCCATCGGCGCGGACATCCACCCTCGCGACGCGGTGGACGCAGCGACCGCCTTTCTCTCGGCCATCGGCCAGACCCAGACCGAGCTTCGCCTCTTCCACGCCGCCCAGAGCCCCAATGAATTCGCCTCCGTGCTGGAAGAAGCGGGCATGGATCTGCCCTGGAGCTGGCGCAAGGGCGCTGCAGTCGCCGGGATCCTGGCCGAGGCCACGGCCTGCCAGGCCGATCTGGTCGCGATGGTGACCCGAGGCCACGACAGCGTCGGAGACGACATCCTGGGCAGCCGCACGGAACGCGTGATGCGCGATGGACCCTGTCCCGTCCTGGCGGTGCCGCTGAAGCTCTGAGGCGGGCCGCGCAGGGCGAGCGGGCACCCGCCAAGCTAGGAGAGGCGCTGCAGAGGACCATCATGGAACACGTCGAGACCCTGGTGATCGGAGGTGGCCTGGCCGGTGCCGCCGTCGCCGCAGCCGCCGCTGCACAGGGGCCGCTGCTGGTGCTGGAGCAAGGCCCCCAGGTCGCCGCCGAAGCCAGCGCCCAGAACGCGGGCATGGTCCGCCTGCTGGTCGAAGACCCGGTCGAACGGCGCCTGGCCCTGCGCTCTCAGGACCTGCTGGCCGAGCTGGACGAGCGGTGGGAAGCGCCCCCCTCGCGGGTCACGGGGGCGGTACACGGTCTGGTCGAGGACCCCTCGGACCTGGACGAGGCGGTCGCCGCCCTCCGCGCGGCGGGCCACACCGTCGCTGCGCTGGACCCTGAAGGCCCCCTTCCGCCCGCGATGGCCGGCGCTCGCCTGCGGCGCGCCTGGTCGGTACCCGGGGCGCGCGTGGCCGATCCCCACGCGCTGGTGACCGGCTTGCTTCAGGACGCTCGGGCGCGGGGTGCCACCGTACGCACCGGCCTGCGGGTACAGAGCCTGGTGATCGAGTCCGGTCGGATCGCCGGGGTGCAGACCGAACAGGGCCCCCTGGCTTGCGACCGCTTGATCCTGGCAGCGGGGGCCTGGAGCGGCGTCCTGGTGGCGCCGGTCGCCGCGGTCCTGGGCCTGCGCCGCCCGCTCTACCCCGTGCGACGCAGCGTCTTGCAGACCGCGGCGCACCCACTCTCGCACCCCGAGCACCCCTGGTGCTGGCTGGAAGACCTGGGCCTCTACGTGCGCCCCGAGGGCGGCGGTTGGCTGGTCAGCGGTTGTGACGAGCGTCTGGACCGCCCGCCGCCCGGCCCCGGCTCTACCGGTCCAGTCGATCCCGCCTGGCGCGAGCTGCTCAGCGCTCGCCTGCTGGACGCGCTGCCCGCGCTGGCTGATGTCGGCTGGGCCGGCGGCTGGACCGGCCTGCGCACCTTTGCCCCAGACCGCCGACCCATCCTGGGGCCCGACCCCGACATCGACGGACTGCACTGGGCCGCTGGCCTGGGTGGCTTCGGTGTCACCACCCACCTGGCCGTCGGCGAGGCCGTCGCCACCTGGATGCGCGGCGGCGCCCTGCCCTGGCTGCGCCAGGAAGACGTCAGCCCCAGTCGAAGCTACCCGCATCGCTGGGTGATCCGGCCACTGGGGACCCACCGCGGTGGGCGTCTGGTCGCGGGCTGAGGGGCGGGCATCCCCACGGCGCAGACATGCGCTCCCCCACCGTCCTCCAAGCGCGCTCTGCTATCGTCGACCGCCGGGGAGCGATCCCCCACGTCTCGGAGTCGCCCCAATGCAACGCGCCTATGCCCAGTTCCGGCTGCCATCGGGCGCCAGTGTCAGGCTCAGCCCAGGCGACATCATCGGTCGCCATCGCAACGCAGCCCTCTGCTTGGACGATCCGCGGATCTCCGAGATGCACGCCTATGTCAGTCTCCGCAGCGGGGGTCTGTGCCTGTTGGCGCTACGTGGCGGCCTGAGAATGAGCGGCCTGCCCGCCCAGGAAGCCCGCATCGAGCCCGGACTGCGGGTCGCGGTCGCACCCGACCTGGAGTTGCTGGTCGAACACGTCGAGCTGCCACCGCGGGTCCTGGGCGTGGCCGGGCTGGGGCGACAGGTCGAGGTGCTCCAAGCGCCGATCAACTCCTTGATCGACGACAAGGGCCCTACCCTGGTGCCCTCATGGATACCCACCGGCCTGGCCTGGATCTGGAGCGACGGTGAAGGCTGGCGCGCCCGCGTCGGGACCCAGCCCATTGTCGAGCTGGGCGAGGGCTCCGTGCTCCAGGCCGGCACCCATCGCCTCAGCTTCGTCTCCCTGGCCGCGGACACCGCCAGCGATCAGGCGACCCTGACCCGAGAGGGCCTCTTTCCTCCGATGCGCATCGTCACCCGCTACGACACCGTTCACATCCATCGCGACAAGTGGCCGGTCGTCTCTCTCTCCGGCTTTCCGGCTCGGATCGTCAGCGAACTGGCGGCGGTCGCTGCCCCCCTGCACTGGAGCGCCCTGGCCGGCCAGCTCTGGCGCCGCGAGGACGACGCCATCGCGCTGCGCCAGCGACTGGACCGCAACCTCGTCACTCTACGCGGCAAGCTGCGCGAGGGACAGGTTCGTCCCAACCTGGTGCGAGCAGACGGCAAGGGCCACTACGAGCTACTGCTGCTACCGGGGGACGAACTCATCGACGAGAGCTGAGCAACGGTGAGCGCCGCCTGGAGCGCGACACGCACCGCCCCAGCGCCCCGACGGCACGCAAGCTGGCGGCCTGGCTGGACTGAACCATCGAGCAGGTGCTCGATGCAGCGGAAGAGCCCGTGGACAGCGTCGATGGGTGACCCGTGCACACCACCTGCACCATGATTTGACAACCACGAATGAACGTAACGTTAAGATATAGGTGCCTACATGGATGAACCCCTCACGCAGGTCAAAGCCCGACAGCTCATCCAGGAGATCCTCAGGGAAGGGACATGGTCGTTCACGCGCCATGCTCGTCAGCGCACCGAAGAGCGCGACCTGGACCTGTCGGACTGCGTCAACATGTTGCGCTGCGGGTTCGTCGAGGAGATCGACTTCACCAACGGAAGCTGGCGCTACCGGGTCTGCACCCCCCGCATCGGGGTGGTGGTGGCCTTCAACGGCGAGAAGCGCCTGGTCATCGTCACCACCTTCAGGAGGAAGCCATGAAGTGCACAAGCTGCGGCGCCGAGATGCTCCCCCCGACTCGCAAGGACGGGGTGCCCTACCCCTGTGGGCTGCGCGACGCGCTGCTCAACGGCGTGCTGGTGCACGAGTGCCCGGAGTGCGGCGAAGAAGAGGTCGACGTACCTCGCCCCCTGGAACTACACCGCTGCCTGGCGCAGGCTGTGGCGATCAAGCCCGGGCGGCTGGCGCCCGAGGAGATCCGCTTCCTGCGTAAGCATCTGGGCTGGTCCGGCGTGGACTTCGCGCGACGTTTCCGGGTCACCGCCCAGACGGTGAGCCGCTGGGAGCAAGGCAAGATCGGCATGAACATGCAGGCCGAGCTCCTGCTGCGGATGTTGGCCCCCACCCTGCCGCCGATCTCTGCCTACCCCGACGAAGGGGCCGTGCCCGACGACCACCAAGTCCCCAGGATGGAGATCGTGCAGCGGCTCCTCGACGACTGGTCGGAAGCTGTCGACGACCCCGACACGCCGATCGCGATGGACCTACGGGGCGGCACCTGGGTCGGCCCGGACGCCATTCGCGAAGTGTGCTGCTGATTGCTGGGCG
>JAADHA010000093.1 GCA_013152105.1 Oligoflexia bacterium
GTCCAGATCTTGAAACTCAAGAGCCTGCTGGCGGTTGCGATCCTTCAGCGCCTGGGCCGCGCCTTGCTGGACGCGGTGCGTCCCCGCCGCCGCCAGACATGACCCGGTCGCCCCAAGCTGCTACGCTGCGCCGCCATGGCTTCTCTTCGCCTTCGCGGTATCCACAAGCGCTTCGGCAGCGTCGTGGTCCTGCATCAGGTTGACCTCGACATCGCGGACGGTGAGTTCCTGGTGCTGGTCGGCCCGTCTGGCTGCGGCAAGTCCACCTTGCTGCGCTGCATCGCTGGGCTCGAACAGACCAGCGGCGGTTCGCTCCAGATCGGGGACCGGGACGTGAGCAGCCTGCCGCCCCGCGACCGGGACGTGGCCATGGTTTTTCAAAGCTACGCGCTCTATCCGCACATGAGCGTGCGGCAGAATATGGCCTTCTCCCTGACGATTCAGAAGCTCTCCCCGGCCAAGATCGACACCGCGGTGGCCGAGGCTGCCCGAATGTTGGACCTGGGGCCCTTGCTGGAACGCTACCCGCGTGAGCTGTCGGGTGGGCAGCGCCAGCGCGTCGCCATGGGTCGCGCCATCGTCCGGCGACCGCGGGTCTTCCTGTTCGACGAACCGCTGTCCAACCTCGATGCCCGGCTGCGCACGCAGCTCCGGGTCGAACTCAAGCGCCTCCACGCCGAGCTGGGCACGACGATGGTGTACGTCACGCACGATCAGGTCGAGGCCATGACGCTGGCGGATCGCATCGCGGTGCTGGATGGCGGCCGCCTGCAACAAGTCGGGACCCCCCGCGAACTCTACGAGGACCCGGTCAATCGCTTCGTCGCCGGCTTCATCGGTTCGCCCGCCATGTCCTTCCTGGACCATGTGGACCAGGACGCGGTGGTGGGGGTGCGTCCCCACGATGTCGTGCTCGAACCGGGTGGGCGCCCGGCGACTATCGAGCTGGTCGAGACGATGGGCTTCGAGAGCTTTCTTCACCTCGATCTCCAAGGTGAGACGCTGGTCGCGCGGGTCGAGGGCTTGCCGCCGCCGCCTGGTCCCACCTACATTCAACTTCGCAAGACCTACCGCTTCGATCGGCAGTCCGGCGCGCGCCTGCGCTGATCCTTCGCCTCACCCTGGGAGCCTTCCGTGTTCGCTCGCTCCGACCTGGCCCTGTTCGGGCTCTTGCTGACTGGCTGCGGCCCGCAATTCAATACCGCAAAGGGCGACGACACCGCGTCGACCTCGACCCTTGGGGATGGGGGTACCGGGTCGGGTGATGCGGGCAACACCAGCGGTGATGCGGGCAACACCAGCGGTGATGGCGGCACCGGGACACCCGGCGAAGCGGTGGACTACTGCCACTTGCAATGGCCCTGCTCGACCGGCGGTGCGGCGGGGACGACATCAGAGGGTATCTATGTCTGGGTCTTCGAGGACGGCGCAACTCAGGGCGCGGGCGCTGGAGCGGGGCTGATCGTTCAGGTCGGTGTGGGGCCGGACGCCAGCGATCCGGCGACCGGTGACTGGACCTGGGCCGATGCCGCTTGGGACGCCGACAAGGACGGGCTGAAGGCGGGGGACATGGCCAATGACGAGTTTATGGGCACGTTCTCGCTGCCCTCGACTGCCGGACTCTACGACTACTGTGGCCGGGCCAGCGCGGACGGCGGTGTAAGCTGGCTGTACTGCGACCTGGCGCTCAGTGACGGCAACGGCTGTTGGGGCGTGGGCAGCGATGATGGCTACAGCAGCGACGACTCAGGCACGCTCATCGTGAAGTGAAGTGGTCGGGTGCGGTTTCCTGCGACCGCGGTGTCGAAGGAGGGTGTGCGGCAGTTCGCCGCCCTCTCGTCACCAGGAGTCGCAATGTTTCTCGCCGCTGCCGGTCTCTCCGCCCTGCTCCTCTCCGGCCCTGCCGCCCGCGCCGATACCGATGTGATCCTGGAAGCCTACGGCCAGCAGCTCACCGGTGACGGCCTCGGCTTGGGCCTGGGGGGACGGGTGCAGGCGACGCGCGCGGCTTTCTTGTCGGTGGAGGGGCGAGGCACCGTGGGGGGCACCTGGTTGGGGCGAGGTACGGTCGGACTCGACCTGTTCGGAGGGTCAGAGACCATCGACCTGACGCTGGGCTTGTTTCTGGGCACGACCGGGTCCTGGGATCCGCTCCTCGCCAATCCTGTCGACCCAACGGCCGGCTTTGAGCTGGGCCTTGGCCTGAACCTGGGGCCGGTTCGGGGTCGGTATCGCCACGCGGACGGCTTCCGGGGTCCGCTGGAGTACCGCCTCACGCAGAACGACTGGCGCCTGGGCTACGAACTGGGGCGGACGCAGTTCTTTGGTCAGTATGTGCGCTTCAACCCTGGCGAAACGCGGGTCGTGGGCGGTTTCGGGCTGGGGATGAGCATGACCTTCTGAGCACTCGGACCGGGCCGGGCGCGCCGCTGCGTGCAGCTTGATAGGGCGCGGGTCTCACTCCCCCCTGGGGTCCATCATGCGTGCCCGCGCTGCCCGAATTCACACCGGTCCCCTGACCCGCGGTCTGGTGGTTGAGAACCCCCACCCCGACCTGGACCGCCTGCTATCGGCTCAGGGCATGGAGATCACGCGCCTGCCGGACGTGCCCCAGCCCGACGAACTGGTGGACGCGCTCCAGCGTACCCGCGCCCATGTCCTCTTCAAGCGCTCGCGGCTGCCCGTGAGCCGGGGCCTCATCCAGGCCTGCCCGGACCTGCTCGCCGTGTACCTGTGCTGCATCGGGGATGACAGCGTTGACAAGCAGGCCTGCGCGGACCACGGGGTGATGGTCTTCAACGACCCGATCTCCAACGGTCGCAGCGTGGTCGAGATGGCGATCGGCCACCTGATCACGCTGTCGCGGCGCTTCTACGACACGGATCGCCAGTGCCGGGCGGGTGTCTGGGACAAGAACAACTGGGAGCGCTACGAGATCCGCGGCAAGGTCCTGGGTGTCTTGGGGCTGGGCAATATCGGCCGCGCCCTGGCGCGCACCGCCCAGGCCCTGGGCATGGAGATCCGCTTTCACGACACACGCCAGGTCGCGATCGAGCTGGGGCAGGAGCTGGGCTTCGGCTACGCGCCGACCATCGCCGACCTGTTCGCGGGCAGCGATTACGTGTCGGTGCATCTCTCGGCCACCGACATCTCGCGCCAGAGCAACCAGGGCCTGCTGGATGACGGGGTCCTGCTCCAGCTTGGCGCCGAGCGCCCAGACAGCTCGCCGCGGATCTACCTCAACCTGTCGCGAGGCTTTCTCCACCAGCCCCAGGCCTTGATCAACGCGGTCCAGAGTGGCCGCATCCGTCGCGCCGCGGTGGATGTCTACCCTGACGAGCCACGTAGCAAGGACGATCTCTGGGTCAGCCCCTATTCCGAGGTCCCCGAGATCGTCGTGACGCCTCATATTGGCGCATCCACCCTGGAAGCGCAGCCCCGAATCGCCCGTCGGGTCAGCGAGACGATCACGGACTTCTCCCAGGCGGGGATGGTGCGGGACTGCGTGTTCACCCCTCGCACCAGCCTGTCCGTGGTCGACGGCGGGCGCGCCGGTGGCGCCGTGTTGGTGGTGGCACACGCGACGACCCGGGGCACCAAGCGGGCCATCGACGAGATCATCTTCAACGCGGGGGCCAGCAACCTCAGCTCAGAGCACCGCGACTTTGACCACCTGGGCATGGCCCTTGATCTGGCGCTCCTCGACCGGCCCCTGAGCGATGCGCAGCTCCGCGAGCTGGTCGAGCATGCCCACAAGGTCACGGAAGCCCCCTCCGCGATCCGCAGCATCCGACAGGTGCAGCGAAGCTGAAGGGGCTCGCCGCTGTCTCAGTCCGCGGGCTTCGCGGCGGCGTCCGTCGGTGGCGTCACGGCTGCTTCGGGTTGGGTCTTGGGCGCGGGCTTCTTTTTGGGTGCGACCTTTTTCTTTGGCGCGGGCTTCTTCTTTGGCGCGGGCTTCTTCTTGG
>JAADHA010000684.1 GCA_013152105.1 Oligoflexia bacterium
TCCACTGGTTGAAGGGGGCGGCGGCTGTGGCGCCGATGTTCCTGATGGGTGTAGCTTCAACCTGGCGGAAGACGCCGTACGACCACCGGACGCTTGTGGGCCAACCGCAGCCAGTGAGCGCGCCATCGCAGAGGTCGTGCGGGTCACGGGCGTGCCCTTCCAAGAGGTGTTCGAGGTGCGACGGGGGTGGCTAGCCGAGATGCCTGGACAGGGTAGTTTAATTGCTAACTGGCAATGCCTGGCACCTGGCCCTGGCCCAGCCACCGCCAGGCACCGGCGACATCGAGCAGGTACTCCCCCAGGGTCTCGCGCTCTACCCACGGCGGCATCAGCGCCTGGAACTTGCTGAGCCGGTAGTTCGGCAATGACGCGCCGACTTCCTGCCACAGCTTCTCGTTCTCCCAGAACTCGAGCTCTGAGATCGCCGCCACCGCCGATCGAAAGTCCCGCTCTTCAATCCCCACCGCGCGAACCTTGATCAGGTAGTTGTCGGGAATGACCTTCCAGTTTCCGCCAACGGCCTGAAGCGCATATCGCAGCGTGGAGTTGATCCGGCCTCCTGCGAAGGTCCACCAGCGGATCTCCCCGTCATCGACTTCAACGCCACCGCGCACCGCTTCAAGCGTCCCTTCGAAGTTTGCCCGCTGGTCCTGAAGAACGGCCGTCGCGGTCTCGTGAAGATAGGAGAAAGACTGGTCCGAGGTGAGGATCTCCAAGACCTTCTGGCACACTTCAAAGCCAAGGAACTGCGGGAGAACCCCACCCCACGTCGGCTGCTTCCCACGGGGTGCAGGTTGAACCATGATGCGTCGGTCGTCGTGCAAGATGCGGTCGACAGCCCAAGCGCGACCGCCTAGCAAGAAGCAGCTCACCCCGTCGACCAGGCGATCGACGAATCCTTGGTTCAGGGTGCCGATCGGCTGCCCGGCAGCCGTCTGGACCGCGTAGCTTTGTGGGCTCGAGAACACGGCGAACAGCTCCATGAAGTTGCGCCTGCCGAAACGGCGCTCAGCTCTCGGCCCGAGGATCAACCGGCCGCTGACCTGTAGCAGCGTCCGATCTCGAAGCATCCAGGCCACCAGTCGGTCGAATTCCGCACGATGGATCCCCCGAAAATCGGGAACCTGGCTCAGATGCGTCCAGACCTCCTCCAGAGGGATCCCGTCTGCGGCCAAGGCCATGGCGAGAAGCTGGTGGATCACCACCGGCCAGCACCGATCGGTGACCTCAACCGACTCCACCCAGCCCGCCTTCGCCAATTCGATGAGCGCAATGGCCTGGGTCACCGCTTCAGTGGTCTCGCAAAAGAAGGTCGTGTTCGCGGCCTGACCCGCCCGTCGACCGGTACGGCCCATGCGCTGCAAGAAGGAGCTCACGGTGTCCGGCGCTTCGGCCTGGAGCACCTGGTCCAGATCGCCCACGTCGATGCCGAGTTCGAGGGTGCTTGTCGCGACGATGCAGGTGTCGGAGCCGTGGTGGAAGCGCTCCTCGGCCAGCAGGCGCTCCTCTTTCGACACCGCGCTGTGATGGACAAACACATCGGTGCCCAGGCGCCGCATGAACTCGGCAACGGCCTCGGTGGCCGAACGCGACTGGCAGAAGAACAGACTCTTCTGGCCACGAGCAAGCTTGGCGGCGTCGCGGGCAAGGGACGGCAGGTCCTCGCGATGCACGACCAAAAGCTGCCGTCGGCCCATGGTTTTCGGTGGTTCAATGACTCGCCCAGGGCGACTGGAGGTGCCCTGAAGCCAGGCCAGGATGGCGTCGGGGTTGCCCACGGTCGCACTCAGCCCGACGCGCTGTACGTCGTGCTTCGACAAAGAGACGAGGCGTTCCAGCACGCTCATCAGGTGCGCGCCCCGGTCTGAGCCCGCCAGGGCGTGGATCTCGTCGATGACGACCACCCGCAGGTCCACAAACAAGCTGGCGGCATCCACACGCTTGGAGACCAGCATCACCTCTAGCGATTCGGGTGTGGTCATCAGGAGCTCTGCGGGCTCCTTCAAGAACTTCCTTCGCTGGTTGCCCGGCGTGTCTCCATGCCACACGAATCGGTCCAGGCCGACCATCTCCGTGTAGAGACCCAGTCGATCCGCCTGGTTGTTCAGCAGGGCCTTGATGGGCGCGATGTACAGCGCTGCCAACCCGGCCGGCGGGTCCTCAACGAGCGCCGAGAGCGTCGGGAACATCGCCGCCTCGGTCTTCCCCCCCGCTGTTGGCGCAAGGACAACGGCGTTGCACCCGTCAAGAAGCGCTTCCCCGGCCTGTTCTTGTACCGGCCGAAGACTCGACCACCCCAGACGAGCGACGATGGCCTTCTGGAGGCGAGGCGAGAAGCGCGCAAAGACACTCATGGTCTACCAGACGTCCTCTTGCGCGACGAGCCCCGTGTCATCGTCCAGACTCAGGGCGTCGCCCGCCATCGCCGTCTGCTCCTCGGGACTCAGCTCGGCCGGCTGGAAGCCGTACTCGACCATCGGGTCGTAGTCCTCATGTTCTTGAACCAGGTCCATCTGGGTCACGAACTCGCGAAGGAACTGGCGTGGCACGACGCCCACGTCGCCCTTGAAGCCTGCGGTGATCTGTTTCACCAGGCGACCGACGAACTCGGTGCTGATCATGGCATCCAGGTGCGCCTGGTCAGCCGTCGGGTACAGCTCACGCAAGCGCAGCGCTACCGCTCTGAGGCGGTCGGCATCAAAGGGGGTGAGTTCGAGCTGCGCTTGGCGGAGGCTCGCAAAGCGACCCTGCTTGAGGAAACGGATGCGGTCGTGCAGTGGTGCGAGGCCGGCGACGCCGTGACGGGAGTCGAAGAACTCGGCGGTCCCGGTGAACAGCCACAGCAAGCCCGGGTAGCCACCCGCGGCGTCGGCGATCTGCCGGATCCCATTGAGCGACTTGTGCCGGGAGTCCTTGCGCATGCGCAGGATGGTCTCGGCCTCGTCGATCACGATGACCAGCCCCTTATAGCCGGCAGCTTTGACGATCTCGAGCACGCCGCGCAGGTAGTCCAGGGCATCCCGACTGCCGATCTCCCCCTTGATGCCCGCAACCTTTTTCGCACTCGCCGCGACGTTCCCGCTGCCGCAGAGCCATGAGATCAGCGCCCCCGCTTCGGCCATATCGCCACGCTGCTTCATGTCGAAGATGGTCTGGACGACCCGCACGAAGTCGTGCGGTGCTTGCCCCCCCGTGAGCGAGGCCAGGTCTTCGTCGAGACGACGGCGTACCTTGTCGTCGAAATCCGCCGCGTCCTCGTCCGCCCCTGCTGCAATCAGGCTCTCTTCGATGTGGCCAATCCACCGGTCCAGGATGTCCCCGAGGGCGCCGCGGGGACAGGATGAGGTGCCGAGCTCGGTCAGGACCTTCCGATACACGTCGTCGAAGCGGTGGAAGCGCAGATCGTTGTCCGACACCACCACGAAGCTGGTGGCAAAGCCCTTCGACTGGGCGTCCAGCACCGCCAGGCGGGCCGTGAAGGTCTTGCCGCACCCGTAGCCGCCGCGCAGAAACTTGATGGTCCCCTCGCCATCGGCGGCGAGATCGAGCTGACGGTGGATCTCGCCGCGCTGCTTTTCGATGCCCACGGCAAAGGTGTCGATGCCGCGTTCGGGAACCAGGCCCTTTCTCAGCGATTCGAAGATGTGCTCCACATCTCGTCGGGTCAGTGTGCTCATTGGGGGCTCCCCTCTCGTACATACCGCTTCAGACCCGCGACCACGTCGATGCGGATCGCGAATGGGGCCTTGGCTGCGTATTCCTCAAAGTGTCTTGCAAACTTGCGAACCTGGCGCGCACCACCGAGCATTCCGGCCGCTTCGGACTCGGTCACGGCTCCATGGGCGGCCAGATGTTGGAAGAGCTGCCGCACCCCACCTGCGGGTAGGGCGTCCAGCCAGTCGCTTCCCACCGTAGCGGGCGCAGTCGCCGCGGACTGTCCTCGGAGCGTGCCGGACACCGTGAA
>JAADHA010000338.1 GCA_013152105.1 Oligoflexia bacterium
ATCGGACGTGGCCTCGACCGTGCTCGGGGACGCTTACGAATACCTGATCGCCAAGTTCGCCGACGACGCGGGCAAGAAGGGCGGCGAGTTCTACACGCCCAAGCAGATCGTAAAGATCATGGTGGAGATCCTGCGCCCCGAAGAAGGCCAGACGGTGTACGACCCGGCCTGTGGGTCCGGCGGCATGTTGCTGGAGGCGTCACACTATATGGAGCGGCAGGGGCTCAACCCCAAGTCGCTTACGCTCTACGGCCAGGAGAAGAACCTCAACACCTGGGCCATCTGCAAGATGGCGCTGTTCCTGCACGACATCGACGACGCCTTCGTGGAGCGGGGCGACACCCTGCTCGACCCGAAGCACCTGGCCGCGGACAAGGTGCTGCAGCGCTTCGATCTGGTGCTGGCGAATCCGCCCTTCAGCTTGAAGAAGTGGGGGCATCATGTCTGGTCCAAGTGCGACCCCTACGGGCGGGCTGTGTACGGCTGCCCGCCCAAGTCCTATGGCGACCTCGCGTTTATCCAGCACATGGTCGCGTCACTGAAGCGCACGGGGCGCATGGCGGTGGTCTGTCCGCATGGGGTGTTGTTTCGCGGGGGGGCCGAGGGCAAGATCCGCAAGGGGCTGCTGGAGGATGATCTGATCGAGGCGGTGGTCGGGCTGGGGCCGAACCTGTTCTATGGGACGGGGATCCCGGCGGCGGTGTTGTTCATCAATCGGGACAAGCCCGGAGATCGGAAGGGCAGGGTGCTGGTGGTCAACGGTGACAAGGACATCGTGGATGGAAAGAACCAGAACACGTTGTCGGACGAGAACGTGCAGCGGCTGGTCCAGGCGGTGCATGGCTACCAGGACGTGGAGCTGTTCTGCCGGGTGGTGGGAATTGAGGAGATTCGGGAGAACGACCACAATCTGAACATCACACGGTATGTGCAGACCGATCCGCCACCGCCGCCGATTGATGTGAAGGCTGAGGTGGCGAAGCTTCAGGGCTTGATGGCGAAGCGGGACCAGGCTGAGGGGCGGATGGTGGGGTTTTTGAGGGAGTTGAGCTATGTGGAGTGAGGTTCCAGTTGGTTGGAGTCGGTCGAAGCTACGAGATCTTGGACTCGTCGACTGCGGCAAGGCGAAGAGCCCCCGACAACGCGCACCGCTGCGGCCCTACCTCCGCGTTGCCAACGTTCTCGACGGTCGCATCGACACCTCGGACGTGTACAGGATGCCGTTTTCGGACGAGGAGTTCAAGCGCTACAAGCTGGAACCTGGCGACATTCTGTTGAATGAAGGCCAGAGCTTGAAGTTGGTGGGACGGCCCGCCGTGTATCGCGGACGGCCATCGAATGTGGCCATGCAGAACGCGCTGCTGAGATGGAGACCTGACCCACACAGGGTCGATCCCGAGTTTGGCTACCAGTCCATCCGAAGCCTCTACCGAACCGGAGCATTCTCCCAGATCGCCACCCAAACCACCTCCATCGCGCACCTCGGTTTGAAGCGGTTCGCGGGGGTCGAGGTCCCCCTCCCCCCCGTCCCCGAGCAGAAGAAGATCGCCGCCATCCTCTCCTCCGTGGACGACGCCATCCAGGCGACCCAGGCGGTCATCGAGCAGACCCGGCGGGTGAAGGAAGGGCTGCTCCAAGACCTGCTGACGAGGGGCATGCCGGGGCACACGCGGTTCAAGAAGACAGAGATTGGGGTGATCCCAGAGGGGTGGGAGATTCGACGGCTTCAAGATGTCTGCAGGCACAAGATTACGTACGGCATCGTTCAGTGCGGCCCCCACGTTGACTCTGGCGTGCCCTATGTCCGCGTTTCTGACATGCTTGCACCGGAGTTGAGCGTGACGCAGATGCTCCGCACTGACCCGGCAATTGCGGCCAAGTTCTCGCGTTCAAGGGTCGAAGTGGGCGACGTGGTGTATGCACTTCGGGGCAAGATTGGCGAGGTGCGGCTGGTATCGCCGGGTGTAGCGGGGGCCAACCTCACGCAAGGTACGGCGAGGTTGTCGCCAGCTACTGGTGTGACCCCGGAGTTCCTTCTCTGGGCGATGCGGAGTCCGACAACGATGAGGCAAGGCGAACTGGAAGCCAAGGGGAGCACCTTCCGCGAAATCACACTGGCGCGCCTTCGGATGCTCCGGGTTCCGGTTCCCCCCTTGGCGGAGCAGGATGCCATTGTCCATCGGCTCCAGGCCGCCGACTCGGGTGAGCGATACGGTGCGGTTGCCTTGGAGTCACTACGCACCCTGAAATCCGGCCTCCTCCAAGACCTCCTCACCGGCAAAGTCCGAGTCACCCCATGAGCCCTCCCATGACCCTCGACGACCTGGACCTCCTCCGCGAAGGCTGGGACTTCGAGGCCAAGCTCGCCCAGGGCCGTGACGGCCAAGGACAGCTCCCCCGCTCCTTCTGGGAGACCTACAGCGCCATGGCCAATGCCAACGGCGGGCAGGTGGTGCTCGGGCTCAAGGAGAACGCGGACGGCAGCCTGGATGTCCGCGGTCTCGCCAACCCGGCCAAGGTGGAGCGCGACCTGTGGAACACCCTGGAGAACCGCAACAAGGTCAGCGTGAACCTGCTCGAAGCGCGCCACGTGCGCGTCGAGAACCTGGGCGGGGCACAGGTCTTGATAATCCAGATCCCACGAGCAGCCAGACAAGACCGGCCCGTTCACCTCAACGACGATCTCCTGGGTCAGACCTACATTCGCGTACACGAAGGAGACCATCGCGTCACCGATCGCGACCGGGTCCGCCGGATGTTGGCCGACGCGATCTCGGACACCCGCGACGATCGGGTGCTGTCCAAGTACGACGAGCACGACCTGGACGCCGACACGCTCCGCGCCTATCGCAACCGCTTCGCCAGCCACCGCGTGGACCATCCGTGGATCGATCTCGACAACCGCGACTTCCTTCGCCAGCTCGGGGCGTGGGGCCGCGATCGGGAGACCGGCGCGCAGGGCCTCACCCTGGCAGGGCTGCTCATGTTCGGACAGCACCACTCCATCCGCCAGGTACTGCCGAATTACTTCCCCGACTACCAGATGGTCCGCCAGCTCGACGACACAGACTGGGAAGACCGCGTCTGGCCCGATGGCACCTGGTCCGGGAACCTCTTCGACACCTACCGTCGCGTGATCCAGCGACTCACAGCAGACCTGAAGATCCCCTTCCGCCTGGACGCCGACCTGTTCCGGGTCCACGAGACCCATGTACACAAGGCGGTGCGATAGGCCCTGGTGAACGCCATCATCCACGCGGACTGGGAGGGCCGGACCAGCCTGTTGATCAAGCACGCGCCCACGGGCTTCCGGATCCGCAACCCTGGGCTCCCACGGTTGCCGAATGAACAGATCTTCTCGGGCGGGGTCAGCGACTGCCGCAACCGCACGCTCCAGGGCATGTTTCTCCATGTCGGCCTGGGAGAGAACGCGGGCTCCGGCTTTCACCGCATCCTGCGCGCGTGGCGTGAGCAGAGCTGGCGGTATCCGACGCTCACCCAGAATATGACCTTGGACCTGACCACGCTGACCCTCGCCATGGTCCATATGGTGCCCGAGGCCGTCCTGGCCCGCCTGGATGAGCGCTTTGGCAGCGCCTTTCGGGAGCTGCCCGAGACCCAGCGGACGGCGATGGTGATGGCCGCCCATGAGGGCAAGGTCACCCATGAGCGGCTTCATGAACTACTGGATGACCACCCGCGAGACCTCACACTTGCGCTCCATGGGCTGGTCCAGAAGCGAATGCTCCAGTCCCATGGCTACGGGCGCCACACCCACTACACCATCCCGCAGCGTGACGCAGACTCGACGGCTAATGACGCAGGCTCGATGGCTAATGACGCTAGCTCGACGGCCAATGACGCTAGCTCGACGGCTAATGACGCTAGCTCGGCGGCTAATGACTCAGGCTCGGCGCTCAAGGACCCAGGCTCCACCGCCAAGGACCTAGGCTCC
>JAADHA010000266.1 GCA_013152105.1 Oligoflexia bacterium
CCCAGGCCATACAGTTCGGCTTGGTCGGGGGCCTGCACCACCGTCGCGCGACTGGTCAGATCATGCAGTTGGTGCTTGACCCGATTGACCATCGATCGGCCGGCGACGAAGCCAGTGCCTTGGATGGTCCACCGCCCGTCCTTCTCGACCAGGGTGATGGGATCGGCCCCCGGGCGCTCGACGTGGACGCGCACGAGCTCGTGCTTCTCGAAGTCGAAGATGCGCACGCCGTCTACCGCTTTGGGATTCGTAGGGGTCGGGCGCAAGAAGAAGACCAGGACCCCCACCATCACAAGCAGCAGGGCCGCGATGAGCGTCCCACGAAAGGCCTTCATCGTCCCCTCCGGCTGTTCCAGGTGATGAGCCCCAACAGCGCGACCAGGCCGGGCATCAGGAAGAGGGAGATCGCCCGCAGCCGGCCGGTCTCTTTCTTGGTCAGCGCCAGGCGACGCTGAGCGGTCCGGCGACCCACCGTCGCCCCCAGCCGCGCGTCATCACCCGCCAGCCAGTGAATGGTGTTGATCAACAGGTCCTTGTTGCCCGGGCCTTCGAGCAACAAGCTGTTGGTCAGCCACTCGCTGTCACCAATTACCAACACGCGCGCGGTCGGCTTGGAGCTGCGCACGATGTCCCCCGTGGGCAGCAGTTGGACGGCCACAGCGAGCGTGGTCGGGCCTTCGCCGTCGATATCGGCTTGGTAGATGGGCGTCCCACCGTCGGTCTCGCCCCCTCTTTCGATCCAGCTATCTCGGCCCCCGACCATCACCGGGTCGACCCGAGTGCCCACCGGCAGTGGGTCGGAGATCCGCAGGGGAGCAGGGGCGACCAGCACCGTCACCTGCTTGCTTTCTCGCAAGGCGATCGTGATGGGGTGACGCTTGTAGACCGGGACCGGGCGGTCCTTGTAGGGGAAGATCAGGACCTTGTCCATGGCGAGCCCGTCCGGCATCCGCACGCCCAGCCGCGGCAGGAAGACCGGCGTGGGCGCGCCCGCGTCCAGGGCCAAAAGCATGGGTCCGCCGCGTCCGAGGTAGCCCAGCAGGACGTCTTCTTCCTGCGGCGCCAGCGGGCCATGAAGACCCGCGACGATGACCAGGGTGGCGTCGCCCGGTACGGTGGGGGCCGCGCCGTCTCGGTCCGTCCGCAGCAGGTCGAGGGGCTCGACATCGTAGCGCTCGATGTCCAGCGCCGAGACCAGGTCCGACAAGCCGGAGGGACCGCGATCACTGGGAGCGGGCTCGCCGTGACCTTGCAGGACGTAGGCGACGCGCCGAGTGGGCGCGAGGATCTGCGCGAAGGCCCGCGACAACGCGGCTTCTCCCATGAAGTTCAGCTTGTGGTCTGCACGCTTTCCGGTCCGGCGGAACAGATCACGGTCCTTGATGTCGACGCGGTCCTTGCCGCGCTGCACCACGATCCGGCCGTAGTCGGTCACGCCCAGGCGCTCGGCGGTCAGGCGTTCCTTGTCGAAGTCGACGATGCGGTAGCTGACGCTGCTGCTGGCCATGTCGATCTCGACGAGGAGATCGCGCACCGCGCGGTCGCGAAAATAGGTGTCGTCCTTGCCGCGCTGGTGCGTGAAGGCGGTGATGGTGACTTGCTGGCCGTCCTGGTCCAGCACCGACAGCTTGGACTCGGTGTCCGCCTGCAAGGTGTTGCTGGCGTCCGCGGAGAAGTCCCAGCGCACACGATGGCTGTCGGCCATCACATAGAGCAGGACCAACACCAGGACAACCATGACCGTGACCAGGGTCGCGTTGCTACCATAGGCCAGTCGACGTCGTAGCTGTTGCTTCATCTCCACCGCCGAGACTCAACCGACCGCCAGGTCAGGAACAGGAAGCCAAATGTGAACAGCACAAACCAGGCCACCGCACCCGAGTCGATGACGCCGCGGGAGAATGGCTCGATCTGCGCGAGAAAGGACACGTGGCGAAAGACCGTGCGCAGCCAGTCCGTTTCAACCAGCTCGGCCGCGGTGCCCGCCACCCAGAAGGGCAGCAGGATCACGACGCCGATCAAGCCCGCGGCCACCGGTTCATCCGTCAGGCTGGACGAGAACAGGCCCGCCGCGACAAAGGCGGCACAGACCAGAAAGAGCCCCACATAGCTGGTGGCCATGATGCCCCAGTCCGGGTCACCATAGTAGGCCAGGATGGCCGGGAAGAGCGCCGTTCCCAGCAGCAACACCACGCACAGGGCCAGGCACGCGGCCCATTTTCCCAGCAGCAGGGACCACAGCGGCACCGGCGCGGTCATCATCAGTTCATAGGTGCCGCTGCGACGTTCATCAGCGAAGTGCCGCATGGTCAGCAAGGGCAGCAGAAACAGCAGGCTCACCGACAGATTCCCCAGCATGACGCGCAGGCTGGCTTCGCCCGTCATGGTCACGCCCAGGTAGAAGAAGAGCCCCGCCAGCAGCAGGAAGACGCCCAGAAAGACGTACGCGAGCGGGCTGACGAAGTAGACCCGCAGCTCCTTCTTGAAGATGGCCCAGGCAACCAGCAAGACAGCTCCGATGGTGAAAGGTGTCGCGAGGACTCAGCGCTCGGCACCGACGATCGCGAGGAAGGCTTCTTCCAGGCTGGGAATATGTCGTTCCATCGCCCGGATCATCCAGCCCTTCTGGGTGGCCAGGCGGGCGATCGCGGTGCGCGGATCATCGGGTGCCTTGACATCCAGGACCGCGAAGCCATCGTCGGCCGGCCCAGGGATCACCTGGTCGACCTGAGCCAGAGCCCCGACCAGGGCCGGGATGGCCAGCAGATCCGAGTCCCGCAGTTCGATTCGATATCGCACACCGCCGCCAGCGTGACGTCGCAGTCCATCCAGACTGTCGTCCGCGACGATTCGGCCCTTGCTGATGATGACGACTCGGCTGCACAGGCGTTCGACCTCGGGCAGGATGTGCGTGCTCAAGATGACCGTCCGCGACTCGGCCAGCCGCCGCACGAAGTCGCGCATGCCGGCCACCTGGGCCGGATCCAGCCCGCTGGTGGGCTCATCCAGGATGAGCACCGGGGGATCGTGGATGATGGCCTGGGCCAAGCCCACGCGCTGTCGGTAGCCCTTGGACAAGCTGCCCAAGATGCGGTCTTCCCAGCCCGCCAGGCCGACTTCGTCCATGACCTGGCCGATGCGCCGCACCCGATCGCCGCGCGGGATCCCACGGATTTCGGACACAAAGCGCAGGTACGCGCCAATGGTCAGTTCCCGGTAGAGCGGTGGGGTCTCGGGTAGGTAGCCGACCTTGCGGCGAACCTGCATGGGTTCGTCGAAGACATCGTGTCCCGCCACCACGGCGCGTCCCTCGGTCGCCGGAAGGAACCCGGTGAGCATCCGCATGGTCGTCGTCTTGCCGGCACCATTCGGTCCGATAAAACCGAGGATCTCACCCCGACCAACCTGAAATTCAACCGATTCCACGGCTGTGAGCGAGCCAAAGCGCTTGGTGAGTTGTTGCGCCGATATCATCGCTAGGGGCTCCATCGACCAAAGCTGTCCGAGACATCTACTGCCATACCCGTGTAATCGGGAAGGACGGCGGGGTAAAGCAAGTTCCCCCGATCAGGAGCAACCGCTGCCAACTCGTCCCCGCCAGCACCGCACCCTGGCGATGCTCGGCCTGCTGCTTGGCGCGCTGGGTACAGCAAGCGCCGCACGCGCGGCGGGCCAGGTGGACCGCGTGGATCGCGCCATCGCTGTGGTCGGCGACCGTGTGATCACGGCGACCGAGGTCGACATCGCCGTCACGCTGGCCAGCCACGATGTCAGCCCCGAACCCGTGCTGGACCCAGGAGCAGAGGACCCAGACGAGTGGTGGATCGAACAGGTGGAATTGCGAGAATTGGCCGGCGATGTCAGCGTCTATCGGCCTCAGGCGGGCGAAGTACGCGACCGCTTGGGCCGCCTGCTCGCCGCGTTCGACCCGGCCGAATTGGCCAACACCCAGG
>JAADHA010000064.1 GCA_013152105.1 Oligoflexia bacterium
GGGGCAACAGCAGCAGATCAGGGAAGCGATCCGCCGCGTAGAGACGCCGCTGGTAAGGCGCGCCCTCCCCGCGAAACCACAGCCGCTCGAGGTGGGCATCGACGAAGATGTCGAGGGCCAGGTTGAACAGGAACCAGGCCGCCCGGTCCACGGCGATGAAGCGGCAGAGGTCGCCCCGCACGCGATGGAGCAGCTCGTGGCCGAGCAAGTGGAGCGCATCGGCCGGCCGGCGCACATGGGCGTCGAGGAAGGCTGGGTCGACCTCGATGACCGGGCCCGTCGCACCTTGGCGCAGCCGGGCCGAGCCCACCCCAGGAGCCGCACGCACGGAGATCGGACCGCCACCAAGGCCGGAGATCAGACGGAGCCCTCGCCGGCCCAACGGATCGACCGCCCGCTCCCGGGCCTCGTCCAGTGCCGCGCGCACGAAGTGGTCGACAATCACGCCGCATCCGGGAAGGGCAGCGCGCCCACCAGGAGCGTACCGGGTGGATGCTCCAACCAAGCTGTCTGACGCGGTCGCGCGGCCGGCAGGCTGATATTGTCGGTAGTGCGAGCCAGCACGGCAGCGGCCGCGGCGCCTTCTAACACCGTTAGCCCATGGTGGAAGCGATCATAGTGTCCGAACCGCCAAGGATCGACCAGCCAGGCGGGCCCCTGGGAGACGCGGTCATCGTCGGTGACTGAGCGCTGGGTCTGTTCGTCGGGTACAACCAGCAGGAAGCGAGGCCACAGCTCGAACAGGGGCAGGACCTGGCCAGGATCGTCGTTGAGCGACACGCCGTCGGCATCGAAGCGTTGGTATACGCTGGCCGGAAGCTGGCACCGGTGAGTGTAGCGCCGCAGCGTGGAGCCGTCGAGGTGCAGCAACTCCTCCCCACCGTGGCAGATCAGCAACTCTCGACGCAGGGTGGGGTGACCGGCGATCCGGGTGGGGTGGTCGATGGCCAGCAGCAGCGGGAGGCTGCCCATGTGGGCGTAGCAGACGGCGTCCTTTCGCGGGAGGCGAAGCCACTCGTGGTCGCTCCACTGCAAGTCGCTGCCAGGCACCAAGAGGGCGCTCTCCGCCCATGCCTCGGGCCGCTCCTCTACCTCGGACAGGAATGCCTCAACCTGGGCGGCTCGGGCACCCCGCCGCAGCCGGCGGTCGGATCGCAGGCGACGAATCAGGGTGGAGACCGCGTCGTCGCCATCAGGCTCCCAGCGCCGCAGAAGCAGGTCGATGAGGGCGGACTTGGACCGGTAGACCAGGAAGCCCGGTTGGTCGTTGGCCTCACCTCCCAGCCCCCGCAGGCGCAGGCGGGGGACCGGTTCGTCGCGCTCGGAGGCCGGACGGCGGCCCCGGTGGCGATTGCGCCAGGACATGCGCTGGTCAGCGACGTCCTGGGGCCGGAAGGGCTGCAAGCCATGCTCGAGCACCTCGGAGAGCGGTACGTCATGCTCATCGAGGGCGACCACATCGAGGTGGGTCTCGCGCTGGATGATGCGGAGGACGGGGAGGCGCATGGGGTCAGCCTTTCGAGGAGAGTTCGAGGGTCTGGGATCGAGGCGCATGGGCTCGGGGCGCATGGGCTCGGAGGGCATCACGAAGGGGCTCGCGCAGCTTGATGGAGCGGTTGCAGTCCGAGTGTTCGTTTGGATCACCCGGTTCGTCCCGGCTCAGCTCGATGGCAACACGACACGCGAGCCAGTCGTCGTCCGAGTAGGGCGGCTCGGGCACAGCGTCGTCCGCGGCTGTCACCAAGTCGTGCAGTTCGTCCCAGGTGCCGCTGGACAGGCCGGTCAAAGCCTGCCAGCCGACCATCACGCGTCCGACCACGTCCAGGGGCACGACATCAGCGTGACTGACCACCACCTGGAGCAGGCGGCGCAGAGCGGCCAAGGCGCGGGGAGGACCAAGCTCTGCGGTCGCGGCCCCCGATCCCCGAGGGAGCGCGCCGCCCCCCGAGCGAAGGTGCCGAAAGACCCGGCTGGCCACCTCGTGGTGCTCCTCCTCGCTCAGCAGGTGCAGGCTCTCGGCGTAGGCATCGACCATGGCCAGCGGTTCGACCTGGCCGAGCACCCGCACCACCTGACGTTCGCGGGCCAGCAAGCTCGCGTCACCCTCGTGACGCCCGAAGGCCACCTCCCAGGCGTGCACATGGGCCGCGAAGACCGCGTGGGAGGGCTCGGGACGATCCAGGGCCACGCCGGGCAGGCTGTGGACCAACACGTCGTGTACCTGTCGCTCGTCAGGCACGGTGCGACCCCGCGCAGCCTCGACCGCCAGCGCCGCCACCAAGCCTCGGAAGCACAGGGCCATGCGACGCCCGTCCAGGGCCACGCCATCGCCCCGCAGCCGGGCGGCAACCTCGCGCACATAGACGACGAGGGGCGACTCCAGATCATCTAGCACTGTTCGCATGCCCTGGCGTGCATCATCGACCAGTTGGCGAATCTCCTGCCCGTCCGTGGCCAGGGGAGCGCGGGGCCAGACCGATCGACAGGCCGGCGCGTCCACCTCGCCAACCGTGCGGATCACCCGCTCGACCTCGCCGGGGCTCATCTTGTCGACCCCCGGGACCTGCACGATGAAGCCGAAGCGGCCGATCAGGGCCGGATCCAGCGGCCGGGCGCCCAGGTAGCCGGGCGGGTTCATCGCAGCGAAGACGTGCCGTAGTGAGGTCACGGGCACGCCCATCACCTGCCGGCCGCGCACAACCTCCAGCCACTTGTTCTGCATCGCCGGCGACGCCCGGGACAGCTCGTCCACCAAGACCAGCTCCGTGCCCCAGATCGAGACCTCGGTCGGTACGTAGCGGACCTTGCCCTCGGCCAGGCCGCTGGGGTCGGGGAAGCCGACGATGTCCTCGAACAAGGCTTTGCTTGCGTCGTAGGCGCGAAAGCGAAGACCGAGGGCGGCGGCCAGGGCCGCTACCAGGGCCGTCTTGGCCGTGCCGTGAGAGCCGACCAACAGCACGGGGTCGCCGGTGACCAGGCCGGCCAGGACCGGCGTGGCGATGGCCGAGAGGCCGTGCAGGCCGAGGGTGCGCAGGGGGTCGTCGACGAAGGAGGGGCGGGTAGCACACAGGTTGGCGAGAACAGTGGACATCGGTGCTCCGGGCTGGGAGTCACAAGGTATGCCTCTGGATGGACAGCATGTGTCCACCCTGGTCCATAGGTTTCAGCCATCAACGGAGGCCGTCATGCCCTGGGACCTGCTCTGGCTCGATCTTGAGCTGCTGTTTGAAGACCGCCCGCGACGCGAGTTCCGCATCGCCTATAAAGCCCAGCGATCCGGTGCCTGCAACGGGCTGGTCAAGGCCCTCGACCTGATCGGCCTCCACAACGAGCACCGCTTCGATCTGGAAGAGGAGGACGTGATTACGGCCCTTCAGTGCGCGCTGCTCGGGAGCGCGGCGACGGGTGAGTTGTCCCAGATCTGGGCCGCTCAAACCAGCCGTGCCAAGGCCCAGGCCTGCCCTTCGCCAAACGCCGCTGCGCTGCTGCGCGTGGCCTGGGCCTTGGCCGCCGGGCAAGACGAGCCCGACTGGATCTACGACCTGCTGGCGCGGGGCGAGGACCTCCAGATTCGCCGTGGCGACATCTGCGGCGTGCTGGGCTTGGCCCGCGACGACTTCGACGACCCTGGGAGGAACGGATGAACGGGCGACCCAAGCTGGTCCTCATCGACGGCGATGGCCTGGGCGCCCTGCGCGCCAAAGACCAACATCTGCTACCCCCCACGCCGCGCAAGGGCTTCAAGATCGAGGTGCGCGAGCCAGGAGCACACATCTGCCTGTTCACTGCCTGGAGGAGAGGTCGCCGTGGCGGCGTGGGGAGAGGAGGTGACCCGACCACCCAGAGTGCGGCTGGTGTGGAGTGCGGAGTAGGCGGTGGACAAGCGCAAGCCGGCCGCTTGCTGCGGCGGCGGCCAGCTTGGCACAGAGATCGGGCTGGCGTCGG
>JAADHA010000066.1 GCA_013152105.1 Oligoflexia bacterium
GACGGTGACCACCTTGCCGGCGCGGGCCGCCTCGAGCAGGGCCTTGACCATGGGAGAGGCGTCCCCCGTGCGGTACAGGGTCTGCTTGATCGCCAGCACTTGCGGGTCGGCGGCGGCCTGGCGCAAGAGCTCGATGATGGGGTTGAAGCTTTGGAAGGGGTGGTGCAGCAGGATGTCGTTGTGCCGGATGGCGGCAAAGTAGTCGGCGCCGGTCTCCAGGCCGGGCGGGTTGCCGGGGATGAAGGGCGGATACTTCAGCGAGGGCAGGTCCACGGCCTGGACCACGGCCCCCATGCGGTGCAGGTTGACGGGGCCGTCGACGCAGTACATGTCGCGTTCCAACAGGCCGAATTCGTGGAGCAGGAAGGCGCAGACCTTGCGCGGGGTCTGGCGCGCGACCTCCAGGCGGACCGCGTCCCCGTAGCGACGGCCAAGAAGTTCGCCTTGCAGCGCCTGTTTCAGGTTTTCGACCTCTTCCTCGTCCACCCAGAGATCGCTGTTGCGGGTGACCCGGAACTGGTGGCAGCCCGTCACCTTCATGCCCGAGAAGAGATCGCCCATGTGCGCGTGGATGACGCTGGAGAGCAAGGTGAAGTCGTGGCCCTCGCCCGCGATGCGGGTCGGGATGGTGATCAAGCGGGGCAGGCAGCGGGGCACCTGGAGGACGGCCATGCCGCTGTCGCGTCCAAAGGCGTCAGTGCCCTTCAGAGTGAGCAGAAAATTGAGCCCCTTGTTGAGGACCCTGGGAAAGGGGTGGACCGGGTCGAGCCCGACCGGCGTCAGCACCGGCAGGACGTGCTCCTGGAAGTACTCGCGGACCCACTTCTGGACTCCAACGCTCCAGGACGTTCGCCGCGCCACGCGGATCCCCTCGGCGTCCAGTGCCGGGAGCAGGCTCTCGTTCAGGGTGCAGTACTGCTGCGTGACCAGGTCGTGGGCGACGGTCGAGATCTGCGCCAGGCTCTCGTCCGGGGGCATGCCGTCCGGGCCGGACTCGGTGGACTGGACGGCGGCGTGTTGCTTGAGCCCCGCGACCCGGATCTCGAAGAATTCATCCAGGTTGCTGCTGCAGATCGTCAGGAAGAACAGCCGCTCCAGCAGGGGCACGGCGGGGTCTTGGGCCAGGGCCAGCACGCGGCGGTTGAACTCGAGCAGGGACAGCTCGCGGTTGGCATAGAGGCTGGGGTCGAGCACGTCCAGGGCGGGTGGTGCGGACACGGAAGGCTCCATTCAGGCAGAGGCGGGTGTGGCCAGGGATGCCAGTGTGACACAGCTTGTGACGGTTCGTGTCCGTCTCCCAGGGCTCGGCTGGTCGAGATCTGCTAGGATGCAGGGCGAGGAATGCACCATGCCTGGCCGCTGCACCGACGTGTCTGCCATCCTGGACTTCTGGTTCGGGAATTCGGATCCAGCCGTGCCGGTCCAGGCACGCACAGCGCTGTGGTTTGGCGCCGCGCCAGACACGGACCAGTCGGTCCGCGACCGCTTCGGGGCGCTGCACCAGGCGTTGTGCCAGGGGCAGGTCGCGGACATGGTGCGCACCCCAGCAGGGCGCTTGGCCTTCATCATCTGCGTGGACCAGTTCTCGCGAAACCTCTACCGCGGCGACAAGCGCGCCTTTGCCGCGGATCGCCGTGCGCTGGACGCGGCGATCATCGGCGTAGAGGGTGGGGTGCAGCGCTCCTTTGGTCTGCACCAGCGGGCCTTCTTCTACCTGCCCTTCGAACACGCCGAGGACGACCGCATGCAGTCGGTGTCGGTGGCGCTCTACACCAAGCTGGTAGAGGGGGCCGCGGCGGAAGACCGACCGGCCGCCGAGCGCTACCTGCGCTTCGCCGTGCAGCACCAGCGGGTGATCGACGAATTCGGGCGTTTTCCCGGGCGCAACGCGGCGCTGGGGCGCACGACTACGCGTGATGAATTCAGCTACCTTCGCCAGCCCGCAGCCGGCCCTGTTGGGTTCGCTGGCGACAGCGGCAGCGCGTGAAAACAGGGTGGCTGAGGTGTTTGGCATGCGCCATGGCCTGGCTTGGCCTGGTCTCTTCACGGCTCGCGCGGGGGCACCCCCTTGGCGCTGAGCGCGCTACCATGCGCCGCCAAGGAGTCGCCATGCTCGCCCCCCTGTTCATCGCCTTGCCCATCCTGATCGCCGGCTCGTCCTTGCTCTCCTGCAAGGGCAAGGGCGACGACACGGGACCCACCACCGAGACCGACCTGGGCCCTCGCGGTGACTGCAACCCCGTCGACCCCAGCCTCTGCCTGCTGCCCTTCCCCAGCGACTTCTTCGTGACCCAGGCCGACACCGAGACCGGAGTCCAGGTCAGCTACGGGCCGACCTCTCTGCCGCTCAACATCGACGACCTGCAGATCGATCCGACCTACTGGAATGAACGCGACGGCTTCAGCATCAACAGCCCGCTGATGCTGTTTTTCGATGAGCTCTCTAGCGACGGCTTGATCCCCAACACCGACATGGGGGCGTACCTGGACACCGACGCCACCACGGTGATCATCGACGTACAGACGGGCGAGCGCGTCGCCCACTGGGCCGAGAAGGAGATCACCGTCGACGACCCCGGGCAGCAGCTCTTGATCCTGCGCCCGATCCATCCCTTGCGCTACGGCGCCCACTACGTCGTCGGCGTGCGCGGGCTGGTGACCACTGCCGGCGAGCCCGTGACAGCCAGCCAGGGCTTCGCCGCCTTGCGCGACGGCACCAGCTCGGCCGACCCGGACATCGAGCGCCAGCGCACGCACTACGACGACGTCGTGTTCCCGGCGCTAGATGCGGCCGGGGTCGACCGCGCGTCGCTTCAGCAGGCCTGGGACCTGCACACCGCCAGCCGCAGCAACACCACGGGTCGGGCACACTTCGCGATCGAGGACAGCACCGACCGCATCGACAGCGGCGAGATCAGCTACGAGTGGACCCTGCAGACCGAGGGGGACTGCGATGCGGGCGAGGTGATCGCTCGGACCTTGGAAGGCAATATGTACGTTCCGATGTACACCGAGGTGGATGAACCCGCGACCTTGCTGACCCGTGACGCCGACGGCATGCCCTACGCCAACGGGACCGCGGTCGCCGACTTCCTGGTCCGGATCCCGTGCAGCGTCGCCCAAGACCCGCAGCCCAGCTTCATCCTGGAGTACGGTCACGGCTTCTTCGGCCACTTCGACGAGGCCTACACCGGTTGGCTGAGCAACTTCGCCAACGACAACCAGATGGTCATCGTGGCGACGGACTGGAAGGGCATGTCGACGGAAGATGTGGGTCAGCTCACCCTGACCGTCCTCAACGATCCCAGCAGGATCGCCTCGCTTCCCGAGCGCTCCGTTCAGGGCATGGTGGAGCAGAACGCGCTCTTGATGCTGGCCCGCACGGCCTTTGCCCAGGACGATGCCCTGGCCTTCGACGATGGCACGGGCAGCCTGGTCAATGTGCTCGACCCCGATCGTTTCGGCTTCTACGGCGTCAGCCAGGGCAGCATCTACGGTGTCGGCTACCTGGGACTCTCGCCTTTTCTCGAGCGGGGGGTCTTCAGCGTCGGTGGCAATCCCTACAGCATGATGTTCACCCGCAGCAACGACTTCGAGCCCTTCTTCATGCTCTTTCAGGCCAAGTACGATGACCAGCGCATCATCATGCTCTACACCATCGGCCTGATGCAGCAGCTCTGGGATCTGGCCGAGGGGGGCGGCTATCTGTGGGACTTCAACCAGGACATCCCCGAGGGCTATCCCGAGAAGAACGCCCTGTTGCAGACCGCGATCGGCGACGCCCAGGTCACCTACCTGGCGGCCCATATTCAGGCCCGCGGCTTCCAGGCCCACACCGTCTATCCAGAGACCCGCAGCGTCTACGGCCTGACTGAACAGAAGGCCCCGTTTTCGGGGAGCGCCCTGGTGGAGTGGGAGTTCAGCGATGTGGCCTACCCGCCGACC
>JAADHA010000450.1 GCA_013152105.1 Oligoflexia bacterium
AAAGACCTCGGCCTGCTTGACCGTGTCGATGCCCAGGTCGGCCTCGAGTTCATAATCGGGGTCGATGTCCTCGATATCGTAGCCGGTCTTCTCGGCCAGGAGCTCGACCAGCTCGGCCAAGGCACTGTCCACATCCACAGGCGCGATGACACCGCTGGTGGCCGCCTCGACCACCGCAACAAAGGCACCCGTCCCCTCTTCTTCCATCTCGGCGCCCGCGGGCAAGGTCGTGTCGCCCCCGGAATGAAGCGTGTCCGGTCCGAGCTGACCTGCCAACCAGGTAGCCAGGGCGCGCACCGTGCGATGGTCACTGAGCCTGAAGTCATCGTCTCGCTCCAGCCCGTGGCGATCCCGGACCTCGGCGAAGACCTCGGCCTGCTTGACCGTGTCGATGCCCAGGTCGGCCTCGAGTTCATAGTCGGGGTCGATCTCATCGGTGTCGTAGCCGGTCTTCTCGGCCAGGAGCTGGATCAGCTCGTCCAAGGCCGCGCTAGAATCCACGGCGCTGAGCGCCGGAGCCTGGGCCGGCGGTGCGATCGGCTGTGCGACGGGCTGTGCGACGGGCTGTGCGACGGGCTGTGCGACCGGCTGCACACGCAGGGTCCGATGCTCTACCACCAGCTCAGGCTGATCGATGCCAGCGATGCGGCGCAGCCAGGCGCGGTGGGTCTCGGGCTGGACCACGCGCGCATCGCCCACAGCCGCCTTTTCCCAGGCGGTGATGGCGAGCTGCGAGCCGAAGCCGGCCGCCAGGCGGATCGCATAGCGCCCAGTGAATTCTCCACCACGCGACAGGGTGAGATCACCCAGGTCAGGATCGGGCTGCTGGAGGTTGGGCAGCGGGGGCACCTGGCCGTACTGCAATGCCTTGACGGCGATCGCGTCTTCGATGCCCGCGCCCATGGCGTGGCCCGTGAAGCCCTTGGTGTTCGTGATGAGGACATCGCGAGCCGCGCCGTCAAAGGCCTTTCGCAGGCTGGCGATCTCGGCTGCCGCGGAGCCGCCCTTGGCCGGCGTGTAGGTCTCGTGGCTCATGAACAGTGCGCCCCGCGCCATGGTGGGGCGATCGACGCCGGCCGCGGCGGAGGCGTCAGCGACTAGCAGGTCCATCTGCGACGCGATGTGATCTGCGTCCAGCCGCGTCCCGTGGAAGGCGCTGTTGGCCAGGCGATCGGCCAGCAAGGTGGCGACCGGCGCCATGCCTCGGGCGGCGATGTCCTCGGCCCGCTCCATCACCAGACCGACGGCGCCCATGCCGATGATCATCCCGTGACGGCGGGCATCGAAGGGCAGGGCGGCCTGGGTCACATCGTCCTTGGTGGTGGCGGCTCCTGCGGCCAGGAAGCCCGCTCCGATCCACTCCAAGAGCTGCTCATTGGTGACATCGTCGGCACCGATCACGACCACGCGGCGGCAGCGCCCCAGGCGGATCCAGTCGGCGGCCACACAGACCCCTTGGGTCGTGCTGGCACAGGCGGCGTTGAGCTGGGTGTTCGGCCCGCGTGCCCCGATGAACTGCGCGAACTGGCTGTGGCCCATGGCCAGGATCTGGAAGAGGAAACGCCGATCGAAGCGCCCCTCGCCGTCGTCTCCGTCCCGCCGCAGATGGTCGATGAGGCTGCTGTAGCCGGGGAAGGCGCAGGCAAAGACGATGCCGGTGTCGTCGCGCATGGACTCGGGCAGGGCCCAGCCCGACGCGATCTGTTTGCCCGTGGTGGTGTCATGATAGGTGCGAACCAGCGGAATGCCGGCGTCTCGCAGTGCTTCAATGCCCGCCGCAAAGGCCAGCTTGGTGGTGATGTCCAGGGCGCGCACCCAGGCCGCGTCGACGCCGTAGTCACCCACCAGGTCAAAGTGCGACTTCACACCCGCCAAGCGGATCACATCCGCCCGGTCCGTGACCGGAACGAAGTCGCCCCGGCCGGTGCGGGCGTCCTTCTGTAGACGCATGATGTGCTTGGTCAGGAACCGGTCCTGGGCCGCTCCATCCAACACCGAGATGCGATTCTCACCAGCCAGGATGCGGGCGACATTGTCCGGGGCAAAGACCTCGTCACCGCCGGGCAAGCCGACGCTGGCGCCTGAACAGACGATGGTAGGGAGGATCATGTCTTGGGTCCGAGGCTGAGCGGGAGCGGGAGATGAAGCGGAATGGGGAGCTGCGGGAGCATCAGGCACGGCGGCGAGGAGCGCGGCCACCAGCCCCTGGACCGCCGGCAAGACCGACCGGGCGAGAGCATCGGCCGAGGTAGCTTCCAGGCCGGCCTGGGCAGCCCCAGCGGTGAGGGCCGAGAGCGCGGCAGCGACGTCGGGGGTCACAGGCAGCGCCTGCGAGGGCAGCGCCTGCGAGGGCAGCGCCTGCGAGGGCAGTGCCTGCGAGGGCAGCGGTTCGAGAGTGCGAGAGATGGCCGGCAGGGTGGGCAAGAGCCCGGGGCGCGTCGATCCAAGCTTGCGGGCGACGTAATTGGCCAGGTCTCGCAGGCTGCGGTGCTCGCGGATGCGGAAGTCGGGGTCGTGGTCCAGGTGGAAGCGGTCACGCACATGGGCCGTCAGCTCGGCCTGCTTGATGCTGTCCACGCCGAGGTCGGCTTCAAGCTCGTCCTCCAGGCGCAGGTCCGCGACCCGGTAGCCGGTCGAGTCCGCCACCAACTCCAGCACGGTACGTGCCACACCGCTGGTGGGCTCGGCCGCGCCGACCGTGGTCCCGCGCTGGGCCAGGCGATCACGGATCGCGGCGGTCGTCGCCCGCCTGGGCGCCATCTCTTCAAACAGATCGGGCACACCGGGTGCCGGCTGCTGGCGCACCGGGAAGCCCAACGCGGTGAGTCCCGCCAGGGCGTCATGGATGCTGCGCATGCCGCCGCGCTTGGGGTGGTTTGTATACAGTGCGCGATGGGGGCGCCGCTTGAGGATGCTGACCACGAAGCCAGCCAGGGCGCGCTTGGGGCCGATCTCCACGAAGATCCGACCACCGTCGGCGTACATGCGTTCGACCTGGGCGGTCCACTCCACCGGCGCGGCCACCTGGCGAGCCAGGATGTCGCGGATCTCGTCGACGGCATCGGGGCCCGTCGGGTAGTAGCGACTGGTCACATTCGTCGTGATCGGACGGCATGGTGCACGCATATCCAGCTTGCCCAGGACCGCGCGCAGTGCGTCGCTGGCCGGCGCCACGATGCGACTGTGAAAGGCGTGGCTGACGGGGATATCGTAGACAGTGATGCCACGACTGCGGAATGCCTCGGCGGCGATCATCACCGCGTCGCTCTCGCCGGCGATCACCGTCTGGGTCGGACAGTTCTTGTTGGCAGCCACGCAGTAGCCCGGGACCTCGGCCAGGACCTGCTGCACGGTCTCCACACTGGTGGCGATGCCGGCCATGCGGCCTGGGTCTGCCAGGTGGATATTGGCCATCTCTCGCCCACGAGCCGAGACCGCGTACAGTGCATCCTCGTAGGTCATGATGCCGGCGGCAACCGCGGCCGCGTACTCACCCAGGGAGTGTCCGGCGACCATATCGGGCATGACGCCGTAGGCGGCGAGCAGGCGCAGGATGGCGATATCCACGGCCAAGGTGGCCGGCTGGCTGATCTCCGTGTCGGTGAGTCGCGCGAGCTGGGCAGGCTCGGCGATGCTGTGGTCGCGGCGGATGAAGGCGGTCAGGGGGCGCCCGAGGATCGGCTCCAGCACTTCATCCGCGACTCGGAAGGTCTCGGCCACGACCGGGTAGTGCTCGGCCAGATCCAGGCCCATATCGATGTACTGGCTGCCCTGTCCGGCGAACACGAAGGCCAGCTTGCCGTCGGCTGGTGCGTCCTCGACGTAGATCCCGCGGCCTCGCAGCAAGGACGGGTCCTTGCCCTTTCCCAGCAGGGCACCGGCGCGCCGGGCTTGCTCGAGCTGCTCGCTGCGATCATCGGCCGCGGCGACCAGACGCATGG
>JAADHA010000240.1 GCA_013152105.1 Oligoflexia bacterium
ACATCGACTACCGCTTCGCTGCCGAAGAGGCCCGGTTGCGTCAAGTCTTCGCGCAGCGCAGCCGCACCTTCCTGGAGACGACCCGGCCAATCGCAAGCACCGAGCTGGTCGACGCGATCCGTCGGCACGCGGACCAGGCGCCCCAGGACCTTCGACAACACCTGCGCCGCAAGGCGATCGAGCTGGCGAGGCAGGTCAGCACTCGCCACATCGACGCCTGGCTGGCCCAGCTCGAACCAGAAGCCCACGCCCTCTACGCCCACGCCATGAACCAGTTCGTCGAGCTCTCCAACGGCTTTCTGGCCCAGCTCAGCGCCTCGGGCGACCAGGATCTGGCCCACCTCCCCTCGTCCGTGGACCCCGAGAGCGGCCTGCGATGGGACAGCCGGCTCTACTTCAGCAAGCTGGTCCAATTCGCCGGAGACGGCGCCACCAACTGGGTCCTCGACCGCCTGCGCACCCGCAAGGCGGTGCTCCGCTCGGTCGAGTCGACGACCGCGGCCTACCTGGTCCGCCTGCTAGAGGCCAACGCCGTCGGGGTCGAGAACGACCTGAACCTGCGGGTCCTCGAGAGCCGGCGGCGCTTCCGCTCCGAGCTGCACCGGATGATCCACGACCTGGTCAGCTCGGCCGCCGGGGCCCTGGATCGCTCACGCCAGGCCCACGCCCAGGGCAGCGCCGCGGTCCAGGCCGAGCTGGCCCACAACGACGAACTGATGGCGCAGCTCTCGACCATCGTCTCACCGCACTGCAACCCTAGCGCTCATCCAGCAGCTTCTTGAACACAGCCAGGTCCGTGGTCGGACGCTGACAGACCCCCTGCTCGCAGACGTAGGCGGTCGCCTGGCCTGAGATCGCCGTCTTGCCCTCGACCAGCGGCACAGTCTGGGCCAGCGACGCGAGCTCGCCCTCGGACGCGACCACCAGGACCCGGTTGCGCAGGCCCGATCGGCGTACCACGCCCAGCAGGGGCGCCGCCTGGGAGCGGTCCTGGGGTGTCACCAGCACGATCTCCTTGGGCTTGTCGAGGTGCCAGTCGACGGCCAGCAGGGCTTCAGTCATGGCGCCCTGTTCGATGGCCTGGGCGCTGGCTTTGAGCGCCCGCTCGGCGCGCACCCGGTACTCGTCGCGGGTGGTCAACTCGGCCAGGCGAAACAGGTTGAGCGCGTGCACGCTGGAGCCAGCAGGCTGGGCGCCGTCGTGGGTCACCTTTTCGCGGGCCAAGAGCGGTGGTCCGTCGTCGGGCGTGCGATACCAGCCACCGTTCACCGGGTCTTCGTAGTGGGCCTGGACGACCCCATCCAGGGCGATGGCCTGTGTCAGCCAGCGCCGGTCGCCCGTGGCCTCGAACAGGTCGATGAGACCCGCCACCATGAATGCGTAGTCCTCGATCATCGCGTCGTGCTGGACCTTCCCGTCCATCGCGGCGCGGTGGAGGCGCCCCTTGGTGCGCATGGGGCCCAACACGTAGCTCGCCGCGGCCTCGGCCCGCCTGGCGTAGGCGGGCTCGTCCAGGGCGATGGCCGCTCGCGCGAAGGCCGAGATCATCAGGCCGTTCCAGCCAGCCAGGATCTTGTCGTCTCGAAGCGGCGGCGGTCGCAGCGCCCTCGCCTTGAGCAGGGCTGGTCTTGACTGGGTGATGAGGGTCTTCAGGCGGCCTTGCTTGATCCCCAAGGATGCCGCGACCTTGGCGACCGAATCCGTGGTGTGGAGGACATTACGCCCCTCGAAATTCCCGCTGTCCGTGATGCCATACCAGGCGATCACGGCCCGGGCATGCGGGGCATCCAGGACCGCCCGGACCTCGTCGGGAGTCCACGTGAAGAACCAGCCCTCTTCCCGCTTGCCGGTTCCTGGCACCAAGCTGTCGGCGTCGGTGGCTGAGTAGAAGCCACCCTCTGGCGCACTCATCTCGCGCGCCACGTAGTCCAGGATGTCCCGCGTCACGTCCGCGAACTCAGACTGGTCGGTGACCTGCCAGGCTTCCGTGTAGGCGAGACTGAGCAAGGCGTTGTCGTAGAGCATCTTCTCGAAGTGGGGCACCAGCCAGTACTGGTCGGTGGAGTAGCGATGAAAGCCCCCGCCGAGCTGGTCGTGGATCCCGCCCGCCGCCATCTGGCGCAGCGTGTGGGTGGCCATCTCCAGGGGCTCGCTGTCCCCGGTCCGCAGGTACTGCCGCAGAAGGAAGCGAATCGGCAGGCTGCTGGGGAACTTGGGCGCCCCTTGCAGGCCCCCCTCCACCGCGTCGTAGCGCTGCGCCAGGTGGGCCGCGGTCCGGTCCAAGGTGGCGGCGCCGGGCAGGTCTCCCCCCATGTCTGGCGCGAGCGCAATCTTCAAGTGATCGGCCAGCTTCTTGGCAGCGTCCGCCACCTTTTCGGGTTGGGTCAGGTAGGCCTGGGACATGACCTTGAGCAGCCCGAGCAGCCCCGGACCGCGGCCCCGTCCACCGTCGCGCGGCGGGAAGTAGGTCCCGCCGTAGAAGGGCACCCGGTCCGGTGTCAGAAAGACCGTCATCGGCCAGCCACCGCTCCCGGTCAGGGCCTGGACCGCCGCCATGTAGACCGCGTCCACGTCCGGCCGCTCTTCCCGGTCCACCTTGATGGCGACGAAGTGCTCGTTGATATAGCGAGCGATCTCGGGGTCTTCGAAGGACTCTTCCTCCATCACATGGCACCAGTGACAGGTGGAATAGCCGACCGACAAGAAGACCGGACGGCCCAGGCTGGCCGCGATCTCGAAGGCTTCATCCCCCCAGGGATGCCAGTCGACCGGGTTGTGGGCGTGCTGACGCAGGTACGGGCTGGCGTCCAGGAAGAGCCGGTTGGTGTAGAGGGGCTGCCCGTCCGCATCGAGGTGCCGGGTCCGCGGCACGTAGTCCGCGGGTCGCGCCGCCCAGGCCTGCTGGATCTGCTTGGCGACGAGCGCCGGAAAGGGCTCGGCCCCTGGCGCCGGGTTGTCGACCGTGTCCGGGCTCTCCATGGCGGTGAGCGCAGCGAGGGGATCAGAGGTGGAATCCACGGGAGAATCCTCGTTCGCTGATGAACACGCTGGCAGCGACAACAGCAGGGTGAGGAACAGGGTGATGAACAGGTACGCAGGTCCGGCGCGATGAGCGAGTGAGTGCATGGGCCTCTCGGTCCGCGCCCCCTAGCCCACAAAAAACTGATCAGAACCACCTCGGTCCGGATCGGCTCGCAGCACCTGGGCTGCGGCGGCGTGGACGCGCCCAGAAGCCAGGAAAGCGGCCACCATCGGCGTGGGGTGCGGCTCCAATGGCATGAACCAGGGATCCCGCGGAGGTCTTGCGGATGGCTCACGACGATGTCGAGCGCTTGATCGAAGTCGAGGGGCGCGATGTGCTGCGTCTGCTCCTGTAAAGCAAGAGGGGCCCGCGGTCTGCCGAGACTGGACGAACGCATCACCGCACGACCACCGCCCGGCCTGGGTACAGGGTTACGTGGGCGTCGCCGACCCGTTCCACCGCCATGAAGCCGCCGTGCACCAGTCGCAGGTGGCAGCTTGCACAGAGGCAGCGCAGGTTGTCGTCGTCGTCGGTGCCGCCCAGGGAGCGCGGGTGATCGTGGTGCACGTGGTTGCGCAAGGAGCGACGGCGACACTCCGGGTTCTGGCAGGTGTAGTCCTGCTTCACCTTGATACGGCCGCAGCCCCGCTGGGGCGGCAGGGCCACTGTGTCCAGCAGCCACCGGGCCGCTTCGAGCAGCCCCGGCGCCACGTACAGCGGGCGGTCGGTCGGTTCCGCGGTGCAGTCTGACACTGGGCGTTCCAAGGCGACCTTGATGGAGTCCGCGTCGAGGTCCCTGCCCCCGGTCGCTGGCTGTGCTTGATCTGGGCTCAGGGCTGTCTTGGGCCCCAGGCGCCGGGCACCGGGATGCCAACCCGCCAGCCCGGTCGGCGATGCGCCAGTTTCT
>JAADHA010000573.1 GCA_013152105.1 Oligoflexia bacterium
CTGGGTCCCGTCGATCAAGGTGAGGGTCAGCGTGGCGTCAGGGGTGAGCAAGCCGGCATCCCTGGGAGCCAGACCGTCGGCCACGGCGTCGGCGCGAAGGGCGGCCAACCTGTGGGCGGCCTGGGCCACCCGACCGACATCCAGGTCCACGTTTGGCGGCTGCACGACCTGCCAGTGGTCCGTGCCCCCGGCTTGTCGGACCATCCAGGTGCGGCCTTGTTCTTCCAGGGCAATCGTGTCGATGTCGGCGGCGTTGACGGTGATGAGCGTCTTGTCCCGCAGGCCCTGGCGGGTTCGAGCCAGATCCAGCACGGCCCGCCGCGGCACCCGGTAGACGGCGGGGTCACCTACGACGCGAATAAAGGCGGCGTCGGGGTGGCGGCGGCTGCCCAGGATCAAGGAGTGCTCGCTGCCGTCCGCCAGACCGAAGGTGGCGGTGACCAGGGGATGGTCGAAGCCACCCGCGAAGTCATCGGCCAGGACTTCGTCGGCGCGCAGGCCGACCAGGCGGTAGAGCACGGCTTCGATGGCTTCGCTGTCGACGGGCCAGGGAGCCGGGGGGTCGAGGGCCCAGGTCCCGACCGCGTCGCCAGGGGCGGGAGGCTGGCGCACCAGCACGACGGGGTCGGCGCCGGGGCGAGTCAGGCTCAGGCGGGTGACATCCTGGCGCGAGAACTGGAGGGGCACCCGGTTTCGCCACTGGGAGGCCCTGGTGGTGAAACGATCGCGCCCGCCCACCCTGGCGCGGTAGATGGCGTCGTCACCGCTCAGCCGGATGAAATTGCTGCCGCCAGGCGCGTCCGAGCCGACGGTCAACGAGACCTTGGGCAGGTCGCCGCCGGCCCAGAGCTCCACGATGATGCCGTTGCCGGCGTTCAGGCCGTAGTCCTCCAGGTTTCCCTGGTCGACACGCACGTCGATGGGCACGTCCTGTCGGAAGGCAGCCAGCAGGCTGCGGATCATCTGTTGGTCCGCGGCAGCCTGGATCGGGGCCAGCAGGCGCCAAGATCGTTCTTGCGGGTCGGCGCTGTCGACCGTGGCGGCCACTGCCGCGTCGTCCTGAGGAACCAACACGACCTTGCGCACCGAGTTGGACAGCTCGATCCGGGTGATTTGCTGGGGTCGCAGGGCCACGATCGTCGGCAACAGGTCGGCCGTTGGCCCACCGCCCAGCTTCAGCACATTGGCCAGCAGCAACAACACGGCGACAACCAGCAGGAGCCAGGTCTTGGAGGTCAGTCTCATGCCGCCGCCTGGTCCGTGTCGGCGTCCTGGCGGAAGCCCGCGCCACGGCGCCGCAGCGCGAACCGAACCAGGCCCAGAAGCAACAGCGGCAGCACGCCTCCTAGCATATTGAACAGCTTGAGACGGCTGGCCTCGGCGGGCTTGATCGGCCGGAGAGCAGGCAGGTCGATGGTCTTGGAGCGAATGGCGATCAGGCTGTCATCCTGGACCATCCAGTCGACCAGGTTCAGCATGAAGCGAGGTTGGTTCACGACGAAGTCGGCCGAGCCCGCCACCACGAGTTGGGTCGGTGCGCTGCTGCGCAAGGGCGGGTCCTCGGTGGGGATTTCTTGGGTCGGGGACAGCGTGGGATCGGGCTTGGGAGGCTGGCGGTCGGCAAAGTAGCTGCTCCAGGTACCCGACAAGCTGACCAGCAGGGGCCAGCTCCCCTTCTCTTCACTGGAGAGGCGCGCGCGAAAGGCATCGGGCGCGATGGTCCGCAGGCCGGTCAGGCGCCCCGCGTCCTTGTTGGTGCGAGCCAGGACGGTGGCATGAAGTTCAGGAGGCAGCGGGTCCACGAGCTCGACTGAGCTGGCGAAAGGGAAGAGCATGCTGTCAAGGTCCTTGACCACCAGATTATCGCGATCCAGCTCGGTAGCGCGCGGAATCAGCGGGGTATTCACGGGCACCATGACGACCCTCTGGCCTTGGCGCACCGGAATATTCATCATCCCGTTGCGCTGCCGATCGATGATGATGTCGCGGTTGACCTTGACCCCGTAGTGACCCAGCAGCCCCTCCATGCCGTGGAAGATCCGCAGGGGGCGCATGGTCCGCAGGTCGGGCTTGATGTTGGCCACGAAGACCGCCATGGCCCCGCCTCGCATCATGAACTGGTCGAGCTGGTAGAGCGCGCGCTCGGTCAGCTCGGACTGGGGTCCGACCACCAGCATGGCGTCGACGTCTTCGGGGATGGAGCCCGCTCCGCCCAAGGGCACGACGCGCACATTGTACCGTTCGACCAAGCGGTTTCGCAGGTCGACCAGCGGGCCCTTGTCGGTGGCCAGGTCCGGTTCGCCTTGACCGGCTGCCCAGCCGACGGTGCGCCGATCCTGGTCCGAGACCAGGGCGTGGATCGCGCGGGCCAGGTCGTACTCCAGCGTCGCGGTCTGGGTGATCGCGGGCAGGGCCTGCTGCTTGTCGCCGTAGACCAGCGCCACCCCCATATAGACGCTCTTGAGTTCTTTCACGGTCGCGCTGTTGTAGCGGTACTGGACCGGGGTGATGCCGAAGCGCTGCGCCTCTTCTTGCAACGCCGTGTCACCGGTGGGGTCGGACACCTGCACGTCCATCAAGCCGCCGCTGTAGGCGGCCAGATCGTCCAGCTTGTCGACGACAATCCGCTGGAAGTTGTTGTACGGGGCCTGCAGGCCATCCGTGAAGTAGACCTTGGCGATCAACGGTTTCTTCAAGCGTCCCATCAGGCCGCGGCTGGCGATGTCCAGGCTGTAGAGCTTGTCCCGGGTCAGGTCCAGGCGACCGAAGCTGCCCGTCGACCAGGTGTTGAGCAGCACGACGATCAGCACCACCAGCCCGAGCTGGGCCCAGACGTTGGCCAGCAGCGTCCGACGCGGGTCCAGGCTCATGACAGTCTCCGGCGCTGCAAGGAGAAGACCGCGATGTGCAGGAAGAGGGCGCAGACCGAGAGGTAGAAGACCAGGCTTCGGGTGTCGATCACGCCGCGAGCCAGGTTGTTGAAGTGGGTCTGAAACGAGATGTCCTGCACCAGCGGCAACAGGGCCGGAGGCACCTTGGCCAACGCAAAGCCTGTGGCGAAGGGCACCAAGCAGACGATGAGCGAGACGAGAAAGGCGACGATCTGGTTATGGGTGAGGGCGCTAGCGGCGGTTCCGATGGCGCAGAAGGAAGCGCCGAGCAGGAACAAGCCCAGATAGCCGCCCACCACTGGGCCCCAATCCAAGTTCCCCAGGCTGGCCAGGGTCAGCGGGTAGGTGACCGTCAGGGCCAGGGCCAGGGTCATCAAGGACAAGGCCGCCAGGTACTTGCCCAGCACCATCTCGGTCTCGGTGATCGGCATCGTGACGAGCATCTCGATGCTGCCGGTGCGGCGCTCTTCGGCGAACAGCCGCATGGTGACCGCGGGGATCAGCAGCAGGTAGAAGACGGCACACCAGAAGAAGACCGTGCGCATCGACGCCAGGCCGGCCGCCAGGATGTCGTTGAAGCCAAGCGAGAAGCCACCGACCAGCAACAGAAAGGCTGGCACGACGATGTAGGCCAGCGGGCTGTCGAAGTAGCTGGCCAACTCACGGCGGAGGATGGCCAGGACAGTGGTTGTGGGTGAGCGCTGCAGGGCGGCCTCCGGCTGAACGCGAGGGAGTAGCCGATGGCGGGGCAAGATCAAGGCAAGAGACGTCGGCAGCTCACCACGACGCTGCATCGCGGCGGCCCCATGGCCCGACCCGTTAAAGCCGATCCTGACAGTAGCCCAGGGCGATGGCATCATGGGCCGTCGACGCCCCCAGAGGCCTGCCATGCCCCGTCCGGGGGCGCTGAACACTGACCCGGAGCACGATGATGACCCTGACGACCCTCGCCCTGCTGGGCTCGATCCTGGCCTGCGGTAAGCCAGCCAGCGACGACACGGGCACCACCGCAACGCAGACCGACGGCGGCACGGCCAG
>JAADHA010000373.1 GCA_013152105.1 Oligoflexia bacterium
CGTTCCTCCTCAACCCAGCCGCCGGTCCACCTGCCCTCGCCTGTCTGAGGCGCGGCCAGACCTCCCGGGCGATAGAGTCGACCTCATGCCCCCCTCCGTGCCCCCAGCTCTTCGCCGCGCCCTCCGCGAGCGCTTGCGTCCGACCATCGCCATGCTCGTCCGCGACCTGGTCGCTGATGAATTCCAGGGCCAGGCCCACGTCGCTCCCGCCACAGATGTCCTGCTGCGACGCCTGGGCGGCATGGCTCCCCACCTGGGCTCAGGCATGGTGGCCTTGACCCTGGGCTTTGACGCGTGGTGCCGACTCCACGGCGCCCCCTATTACCGCCTGTCGACCGACCGCCGGGCCGAGATGCTGCGCCAGTGGCAAGGTCTGCCCGGTCCCCTGGGAGGCTGGGCGCAGTTCTACGAGAAGATGAGCGTCTTCGCCTACTGGGCGATCGTCGAAGAGTCCGAGGCTGCCGATGACCACGCATGATTGCCAGGTGCTGGTCATCGGCAGTGGACCGGGCGGCGCGACCACCGCGGCGCTGCTTGCTGAAGCTGGCCACGACGTGCTGTTGGTCGAAGAAGGCGCGGACCTCAGCGTCGACAGCGCCCCCAACTACAGCCTGGCGGAGATGGACCAGAAGTACCGCAACGGCGGGCTCAACACGACCTTCGGCAAGACCCCAATCACCTACATCGAGGGCCGCTGCGTGGGTGGCGCCAGCGAGATCAACGCCGCCCTCTACCACCGCCCCCACGAAGAGACCCTGGACCGCTGGGCGCGCGACTTCCAGATCGACGACTTCGGCCTCGACCGGCTCCGCCCTCGCTTCGAAGAGATCGAACGCGAGCTGCACGTCGGCAGGCGCGCGGACGGCCTGGCTCCGTCCTCGCGCAAACTCATCGCCGGTGCCGACAAGCTGGGCTGGCGACACGGGCAGATCCAGCGCTTCTGGCGATACGATGGCCAGGGTCCCCGCGGTCGCCGCCAGTCCATGTCCGAGACCATGGTGCCCCGAGCCAGATCGGCTGGCGCCCGGCTGCTGGCCGACACCCGCGTCGTGCGCCTGATCACACGGGGCTCGCGATCAGTAGCGGCCCACGCCCTTCACAAGGGGCGGGACCGGGTCCGAATCCGCTTCGATCACGTCGTGGTCGCGGCGGGTGCGGTCCAGACCCCGCTGTTGCTGCTTCGCAGCAGGATCCACCACAACATCGGCAACGACCTGCGGCTGCACCCGATGATCCGCATCGCTGCCCAGTTCCCCGACCGAGCCAATGACCCGGCCTTTGGCGTCCCGGTCCAGCAGGTCGAGGAATTCAAGCCTGGCCTGACCTTGGGATGCAGCCACAGCAGCCTGCCCCACATCGCCCTGTGGATGGGCCGAGATGTCCCCGACCGCCGTCAGATCATGGCCGAGTGGGAACGAATCGGGGTCTTCTACGTGGCCGTCCAGGGCGAAGGGCACGGCAAGGTTCGCTCTCTAGCGTTGTTAGATCAGCCGCTGATCCAGTACCAGCTCAGCGATCAGGACATGCGCCGCATGGGCCAAGGACTGGAACACCTCGGCGAATTGCTGTTCGCAGCCGGCGCCCAGCGCTTGTTCAGCCCGGTGCAGGGTCGCAAGCCGCTGACCCGACCCGATGAACTCCCCATCTTGCGAGACTTGCCACACGGCAGCCGCATCGCCGTGTCCAGCATCCACCTGTTCAGCAGCGCCCCGATGGGCGAGGACCACAGCCGCTGCGCCGTCGACAGCTACGGACGGCTCCGCGGCTACGACAACATCCGGGTACACGACGCCAGCATCCTGCCGACCTCACCGGGCGTGAACCCCCAAGGCACAATCATGGCGATCGTGCGGCGCAACACCGCCCAGATGCTCGCCGCGGGGCTGTAGACTCGCGCGCTTGCTGGGGCGGGTGCGAGCAGATATGTATTGAAAGAGGTTACGAATCAGCGCTCAGTTCGCCATGGCCGCCCACATCATCGGCTTGCTTGCCTGGCAGCAGCGGGTCGACGGTGATCGGGCACTGACAGCAAGGGGCCTGACAGCAAGGGCACTGAGCAGTGCCGCGCTCGCCACCAGCGTCAACACCCACCCAGTGGTCGTGCGCCGACTGCTCGGCCAGCTCAAGGCCGCGGGTCTGGTGTCGACGCACCGAGGCCCCCACGGCGGATCCACGCTGGCCTGCGACCCGGACACGACGACCCTGCGGGCGATCTACGACGCTGTCGCGGACCAGCGGCGCTTGTTGTGTTGTGCGCCAGGCACGGCGCGAACGGCTTGCGATGTCGGTCAGCAGCTTCACGGCTGGCTCCAGACCGTGTTCGCCGACGCGGAAGAGGCGCTGAAGGTTCGCCTGGACAAGGTCACGGTGGCCGAGATGTGCGACCAGGTCCACGAACAAGGGTTCGGCTGCGGCGCGGCTTCAACTGGCCTGGGCAGCGTCCAGGCTGGACATGACGATGTCGTGGATCTGGGGCGAGAGCGCGACCACGATGCCGGGTGAGCCCAAGCGGTAGGGGTGCCCTGCCGTGTCCGTCACGACTCCCCCAAGCCTGGCGACGATCAAGGCGCCTGCTGCCACATCGACGTCCTTCGCGGCCAGTGAGGCCCGGCCGTGCAGCTCGCCGAGTGCCACCGTGGCCAGGTCGTAGGCCAGGGCTCCACTCACCCGGATCCCCTCGACCCGGCCGACCAGGTGGCTGTACATGCGGCCGAATGCGCGCGCGTCGGACTCGACCCGAAGTTCGCCGGGAAGGCCGATCAGCGCCTGTCGAGCGGGGGGTATGACTGGAGCGGGCAGCGGCTTGTCATTGAGCCACACGCCGTCCGCCGAGGCCGACAGGACGAGCCCTCGGTACGGCAGGGAGAGCACCGCGACGACGGGCAGACCGTCCTGGTAGAGGCCGATCGAGACGGCGATCTCGGGGCGCCCAGCCACCAGGTTGCGGGTGCCGTCCACCGGGTCGACGTGCCAGACTCGCGACGCACCAGCGGCGGCGCGCTCTTCTTCTTCGCCGGCGATGGCGTCGCTGGGAAAGGCCGCCCTGATTGTCGCGGCGATCGACCGCTCGCAGGCCAGGTCCAAGGCTGTGACGTAATCGTGGGGGGCCTTGAAGCGCACGCCATCGGGGCGGGGTGGTTTGCCAGGGAGTGGGCCAGCGAGCAGGGCCGCAGCACCAGCGGCGGCCTGTCGGGCGACATTGAGGGGGTCGAGCATGGGGCTGGCTTAACCGCGGGCCCCCGCGTCACGGGGGTTCGAGGCGGCCACTGGGTTTTTCGATACCGCCTTGCATTTTCTTGACACCAGGTTTACACTTTGCTCACAACCAAGGGAGTCACAGTGAACGACATCATGCACACCGTCGAGGACGCAGTTTCCCTCCCCTCCACCCATCACACCGACCCCGGCGTGACCGTCGCGCGCCGCGCGACCGACCGCGATCCGGGCGTCGATCTGGAGACGCTGGACTACTACCAGACGCTGCACGCCCGGCACACCTTCTGGGCTCGGGTGGCCCTGCTGACGATCATCTTCGGCATGCTCGGCGCCAATATGTGGCTGGCCCAGCGCAACTACCGCACGGTCATCGTCAACGTGGACCAGACTCGCCTGGCCCAGGCCGAGATGATGGATCGCCAGGCCGAGATGATGGAAAACCTGGACCAACGCATCGCTCTGGTGCAGCACCGGCTGGACCGGCTGGAGCGGGCACCCGCCACGGATCTGGTCGCCACCGCTCAGTAGCGGCGGTTCCTACCGCGTCAGGATCCGGTTGGCGGAGTCCTGAATGTGCCACGGGTCAACACCGTGCCAGGTGCCAGGTGCCAGGTGCCAGGCATTCTCTGCCAGGTGCCAGGCATTCTCAGTTAGCATTTTCGGCACCGATCAAACCGCGGCCTTCCAGCGGACACTCTGGGGTA
>JAADHA010000463.1 GCA_013152105.1 Oligoflexia bacterium
AGCTCGATGTAGAAGCTTTTGTGGCGGGTCGGCTCCATGAGGGGCGGGAAGTCGGTGTCCTTGGTGTGCCAGTTGTTGGGATCGGCGAGGTAGGTGTCACGCTGACTCCAACTCTTAAGATCACCCCATCTATAGCCGAACTTTAGCCACAAAACGCCCAACTCGGCGCGTGTGTATCCCTTGTCATTGCGCGAACGATCAGTGATCTTCGTGTACTGATTATGACGATCACAAGTGTGTGCGATGTCCGGCGCCAGGAAGAGCGGAAGTTGGTCTCGGTAGAGCTGGACGGCGCCGGTGGGGTTCGCGGTCGGTTCTCCACTGCCATCCTTGTACAACAACCTCCCCTCCTCATCCCGCCGCTGAGAACGGCTCTCCTTGTCCTTCTTGAGCGTGCCTTCCCACGACACCACGATCCGCGTCAGCCGCGACGGGTCCATCGCCGCGCTGGCCCCCACCCGCGCCGCGTACCAGTCGCAGAGCTTCTCCCGGCCCTCGGGCGCGTCCCACAGGCAGTGCTGGAGCAGCCAGCAGTCCCAGACCGACACCGTGGTGCGGCCGTGGGTCAGGGCCGAGACCTGGAGCAGCTTGACGATCTTGCGCCAGCGCCGGTCCGAGACCGGGATCTCCTCCGCCGTACACCAGTCCCGCAGATCGCAGAGCAGGGCCACCACGTCGTCGGGGACCTCGACCTGTTCGGCGGTCGCCTGCACGCGGGCCAGGTCCTGTGATGTGAGCTTGATGTCGTCGGCGATCTCGGGAGTGGACTCGCCTCGCAGCCCCAGCAGCGCCGGGAAGGCGCCCTTGGTGACGGGCCCCACGTTCAGGCGCAGCAGGAAGCGGTCGAAGAGGGCCGCCAGCTCGCCGTCCTCGGGCAGCTCGTTGCTGGCCCCCACTACCGCGACCAGGGGCGTCTGGACTCGGTTCGCGCCGTTGTCGAACTCGCGTTCGTTGAGCAAGGTCAACAGCGCGTTGAGGATGGCGCTGTTCGCCTTGAAGATCTCGTCGAGGAAGGCGATGGAGGCGGTGGGCAGGTAGCTCTCCATGAGCCGCTCGTAGCGGTCCTCCTCCAGCCCCTTGATGGACAGAGGGCCGAACAGCTCTTCGGGCACCGTGAAGCGGGTGAGCAGGCGCTCCAAGTAGGTCGACTCGGCGAAGGCCAGGCGTAGGCGCTGGGCCACCAGGCTCTTGGCGGTGCCCGGTGGGCCGATGAGCAGCAGGTGCTCGCCCGAGAGCGCGGCGATGAGCGACAGGCGGATGGCCACATCACGCTCGACGAGCCCGATGAGCAGGGCGTCGCGCAGGGTACGCAGGCGCGTGCTCAGATCGGCGATGCTGGAGAGAGGAGGACGGCTTGTTCATGGGCGCCTCGGATCAGCCCTTGCGAGACGTGCCCTTGGTGAGGGCGTGGTTGGGGTTCTTCTGGTTGGTCCAGTTGTCGCGAGCGGCCTTTTGGGCTGGGTTGTTGGGGTTCTTGACGTTGCTGCGCTGATTGCCAAGGCATAGACGACGGGCCCCGAAGGGGTCTGGCGTTTATGCCCTGTTAGATGCAGTCCGGCGGGCCTTGTTGGTGAACTCCGGTGTACAGTGGCAGGTCTCCAGTACCCGCTCCATGTGCTGAAAAGCGGCGGTCTATCCGAATCGGACCAGCCGGACGACGAATGTCTGCGGAACGGACAGGTGCTTGGACGCCCCCCTCAAGGTGTCCAGTATCAACTCCGCCGCCGACTCCTGGTCGAAACGACCAGAGCCGGCTCCTATCACCGGCATGGCGATGGACCTAAACCCTTCGCCAAGGGCCAATCGAAGTGCGTTCAGGGTGGATGCGCGAATAGACTCTTCGCTCGCAGTCCAAAGAAGATTGATGCCCGCGACATGGATGATGGCCTTGTTCGGGAGCTTTCCAGCTGACGTGAGACGGGCTTGGCCAAGCTGAATCGGCCGATAACCCAGTTCCATAAAAGGGCGGTATCCAGCACGGCGCTTGATTGCCCCAGACACCCCCTGAGGGATCAGCAGCCACCACGGAATGACGTTCCGATTCCAGGCATTGACGATAGCATCAACGTCGTGCTGCTCTGTGATGTCGCCGAAGATGTCTTGGACCTGCATCTAACCCTCAGCCAAGTTCGAAGGGCATCCGATGGGAGTGGGACGAGGCCGCGGGGCCGCGGGGCCGAAAACAACCATAGCAGGAGAGCGTCAGACAGGATTCGTTCCTGCACCCCTGCCAGACCTCGCCAGCTGGCAAACTCGGGTCAGGAACCTACTGGTGGACCCACTTCAAAGGGAGAGGGTGGCGGCAAAGAACAGCTCGAATTCAACTATTCCGCAGCGGCAGGCCCCCGTTCGGCACTCAGGGCCTGCCAGCCCGAAAGCACTGCCGACCACTGCCGGCCTCCACCACTCGGTCCAGCGGTCTTCGCAGACAACGAGAGTACCCATCGGCATGCTTCAGCCTTCCCGCCAGGGCACAGTCGGCCACCCGCCAGAGTGTGAGCCGGATTGCATCTAACGTTCTGGGAGGGGGTCTTCTTGGACATGCTGTGCTCCGATGTGGTGGAAAGCGGCAGTGTCGCCGCGGGAACAACCTGCCCCTGTCGGGCCAACTGTTCCCTCCCGAGATCTTCACCGGCCCGGCCGTGGGCGACCCAGCCACATCGCGTCGATGGCCCGGCCGAGTAGCGTTTCGAGAGGGAGCGGGGACAACACATCCGTCCTTGGGTGATGGGCAAGGTCATCAGCATCAGCGTGCGATGGTCATCTCAACTGTGCGAACCCCACACGGCTTCCCCGGTAGTGCCTCAAGCCTGCAGGACAGCGCACAGCCGCGCGCGGGCGACGGGCCCGACGATCCGGCCGGGCCGTAGCTCCAGCACCCCAAAGCCGTGATCCTGGTGGAAGGCGGGCTGGAACCACAGATCAGCGTCCTCGCTTCGCCGCGGAGCCAGCAGCCAGGCTCCTTCGCAGCGCCCGCCCCGATCCGGCCAGCGCAGGGCGTCCCGGTAGATGTGGGCGCTCTGCATGGCATCGCCGAGGTTGGCGGCGCCCGCGCGGTACTTGGCGTCGAAGATCACAAAGCGGCGCACGCCCGGGCCGGTCCAGGACAGCACCAGGTCGGGCCGGCGTTCCGACGACAGGGAGATCCGGCCGTGACTAGGGGTGGGGCGCAGCACGCTGGCGAAGGTCGGGTTGAAGAGGAGCTCGAGGTGACGGCTGCCGTCGGTAGCGCAGAAGGCCGCCCCGCCGCCCGTTCCGTCGAGGCAGAGCAGCCGGTCCATGCCCCTGTGGGACCAGCGAAAGCCTGTGCCCAGGTGATCATTCAGCACGCGCTGCACGGCCAGAAAGCACCACAGCTCGTACAGCTCGAAGCTGGGCCGGGTGGCGGCGGCCTGGGGTCCGCTGTCCAGGGCGAAGCGCGCGGACAGGACGCGGCGGGCCAGGCGGTGTACCCGGGAGTAGAGCGGGTGGTCGAGCACCACCAGCATGGCGCCCTCCGAGGCCGGGCGCTTGGGAAGATCGCGCAGAAAGCTGCGTCGCCGCAGGCGGTCGAGGCGGTCGGACCACACTCGCAGGGCGGCCGCCCTCGCGAGCACCCAGGACCGGGTGTCGTTCAGCTCGGATCCCGTATGCGCTTCCAGGGCCGTCGCGGTCTGGGCGAGGCGGCGTACCAGGCGATCGATCAACCAGTTGACGTAGCGATTCGCGGGGTGGTCGAGGGTGTCCCGGGTGACCCGCTGGCAGACGGCGGGTGGGGGCCCCGACAGCTCCAGGCTGCGCACCGGGTCCAGCCAGCCCGCTTCCCGTGGTCGCCGGGCCAGCCAGGCCACGGTCTCGCGATCGGCGGCCCGCGTGCGGTGTAGCGGCAGGTCTTCGAGGCGGTCCCGCATGCGGC
>JAADHA010000690.1 GCA_013152105.1 Oligoflexia bacterium
GCGAGTGCTCCCTGTGCTGGCGGCCACCGCGGCCGCCGTCGCCTACGCCATGGCGGTCGGGGCACCGGCCTCGGCCCGGCGGGCGGCGGTCATGGTGGTCGCCGCCGCCGCGACGACCCTGCTCGGGCGCAGACCCCACCCCTGGACCCTGTTGGGCATGGCCGCCGCCCTGGTCGTGTTGCGCCAGCCGGGTCTGGTCGGCGACCTGGGCTTCCAGCTCTCGTTCTCGGCGGTGACGGGCATGCTGCTGGTGGGGCCTCGGATCACGCGCCTGGTGCCGCCGGACAGCCCACGTCTGTTGCGCTGGGTGGTCGGGTCGCTGGCGACGACACTCGGCGCGACAGCGGGGATCTTGCCCATCGCCGCCCTGCGCTTCCAACAACTCGCCCCGGTGGCGCCGCTGGCCAACCTGCTCGCCACGCCGCTGATCGGTGGGATCGGCCTGCCCGCAGCGCTCTTGGGGGCCACGGTGCCGGGGCCGGTCGGGCAGCTCGCGGTCGCGGTCGCGGACTCGGCGGTGGGCCTGGGTCTGGATCTGCTGCGCCACCTCGACGCCCCGCTGTGGACACCGGCGGTCGGGCCGCTGGGAGCGCTGCTATTGGGCGGGGCCGTGCTGCTCTGTCGTCGCCCGACGGTGGCTGCCGGCCTGGCCATCATCGCCCTCGGGCTCCGCGAGCTGCCCGCAGGCCGCCTGGTGGTCACCTTCCTCTCGATCGGTCAGGGAGACGCAGCCCTGGTCGAGTGGCCCGACGGGCGGCGCTGGCTGGTGGACGGCGGCCCCTCGCCCGACCTGGTGCTGCGCTACCTGCGACGCCGAGGCATTCGTCATCTGGACAATATCGTGCTCTCTCATCCGCACCCGGACCACATCACCGGCTTGGTCCCCGTGATGCAGGAGCTGTCCGTGGACTCGCTGTGGTTGCCGCGCCGCCCGACCCATGATCAGCCCGAACTGCTAACGCTGTGGCAGGCCGCCTTTGCCCAGGATGCGCTGATCGTCTTCCCGGACGACGTACCACCCGAGGGCCTGCGAGGGGTGCGCGTGGACCACCCTCGAGCCGGCTGGAGTGCCCTCGGCCAGCCCGACATCCTCAACGAGGAGAGCCTGGTGCTGCACATCCAGCACGGCCGCCACAGCGTGCTCTTCGCTGGCGATGTCGAGGAAGACGCCGAGCGGCTGCTGTCCGCGGTCCTCCCGCCGGTCACGGTCGTCAAGGTGCCCCACCACGGCAGCGCAAGCTCCTCTTCGCACGCCTTCGTAGCTCGCACTCGGCCGGCCCTGGCCGTCGTGTCCAGCGGCCTGGGCAACCGCTACGGCCACCCGCGACCCCAAGCCATCGCGGCGTGGACCCTGCCCGCTGGCGCGCCGCTCTGCGGACCCGCGGACGTCGATGGCACCGGCGGCTGCCGGACCCGGCTCCTCCGCACTGACACCGTCGGCACGGTCGAGTGGAGCAGCGATGGACGTCGATGGTCACTGCGTTCCTGGCGGGTTGATCAGGGCTGGCGAGACCTACCGATGTCGCCCTCAGAGGGGCTCTTGCGGAAGCCCGGCGTGATCGCAGCGGCGGTCCGATTACGAGAACTGACGACGACGGCGTCGCCAGTCCGCTACCCTGCGCCAGATTCCTGGAGACGCCATGCTGGTCCGTGACCTCGCCCCATCTCTCGCCCGCCCGCAACGCGCAGTTGCCGGCGTCATTACCGGCGTCGTTGCCGGCCTCCTTGCGATGGCCGCCTTCTCGACGCCTGCCATGGCCCAAGAGATCTCGATCCAGCTCGACCAGTCCAAGGCCGACCAGCTCGGGCTGAACGCGGCGGCCTTGGAAGCCGACCTCAACCAGCAGATGGGTGGGCAGCTCAAGCTGGGCAGCCAACAGGAATTCCTCAGCCAGATGGGCGCCGCCAACATCATGGCCGCCAAGGGGATGGGCGCGGACTACGCCAGCAACCCGCAGCGCTTTGTCCTGGGGGGTGGCTTTGGGACCGCGGTCAGCGCCGCCGGGGCCCGCTTTGGTCGAGGGGCCGAGGGCCTGCCGGCCGGTGGCTTTGCCTTCCAAGCGTCCCTGCTGGCCGGGGTGAACCTGGGCATTCTCTCGGGCAACGACAGCTTCCTCCGCCGTTTCATGCTCTACGCCAATGGTCTGCTCGCTGAGACCAACCCCGACCCCTTCCACGCTTCTGCCACGAACCTGGGCGCCCACCTCCAGTTCAAGCTGGTTCGCCCCAAGGACCACTCCGGTCTGTTCGAGTGGGGCGGTCTGGATGTCACATCGGGCTATGAATACAGCAACTACCGGCTCTCATTGTCGCAAGAGTTTCCGATCCAGGCCGACAGCCTGACCTGGAACGCCACCGGCAACCTGGGGATCGGGACCGACTCGACCAGCATCCCGATCGAGCTATCCACGAACCTGCGCGTGTTCATCCTCAGCGCCTACCTGGGGGCGGCGGTGGATGTCAGCCCCACGGCGCTCAGCACCAGCGAGATCAGCCTGGGCGGCCCGGTGGTGGTTGACTACAGCGGTGCCACCGAGAACATCGGCACAGCCTCGGTCAGCCTGACGGACCAGGGTGGCGCCAGCGGAACCACGGGACGCCTCTTCGGCGGTGCTCAGGTCAACATCCTCTTCGTCAAGGTCTACGCTCACCTCAACGTTGGCCTGGACCAAAGCTTCGGGGGGCACCTGGGGCTGCGGCTTGCGATGTAGTGCACGCCGAGCTGCACACAGTAGCTACCGCGCGGGCGCCTTCAGTCGCAGCCCTCGGGGCGTGAATCCGACCGCCACTGCGATGCCCGGATGAAAGCGGTGGATGGTCGGGATCGAGGTGCTGGGGTCGATCAGATCGCCTGCCTGTACGCCGCTGGCCAGCCGACCGACGCGGCGCAGGCTGCCGGACAGGCTGACCGCGAAGGTCGATGTCAGCTCGAGCTCGGCGCCCAGGTAGTAGCTTTGGAGGAGCGAGAATCGGATCGATGCCCCGTTTACGGCCACGACGCCCAGGCCAAACTGCGGAGCCAGGCGAAACGGCTGCGGGACCAGGTAGTCGCGGCCGCCGCGCTGCAAGAAGGGCGCGACGGAGACGACCAGCTCGCCGTCGACGATGTCGCCGTCGCTGGCGATGATCGGGGCCAAGCCCGAGGCATCGGGAGTGCCGGCTTTCCAAGCCTGGTGGGCCGGCGTGGTGACCGCCATGCCCAGCCGGAATGCGGCCAGGTAGCGGTCGACCACATCGAGTGTGGTGACGGTGACCGGGGCCGCTCCAGACTCGGTGCGGACTTCAACGGTGCCGGCTTCACGGGGGGCGAAGAGCCGGTGCGTCACTTCGGTTTCGACCGGGCCCGGCTGGGCAGGGGACACCGCCGGGGCTTGGCCCTGGCTGCCACCGCGGGCGTCTTGCAGGGTGATCCGGACATCGGTGTACGCCGGGTGGCGAACGGCGACCTCGATGTAGGTCCCAGTCGACAGGGCGCGGTTGTCCTGGTCGATGGTGGCGCCCCGCTCGTTGCTTCTACGAGTCCGCAGGTCCCCGGTCTCGGTGTCCATGCAGACCAGAAAGGTGCGCTGGATCGTGGCGGGACGGGCCTGGGGGACACACCACTCGCGGCTGGCCTGGGCGGCGGCCACGGCCTGGGCCCGGCGCTCGGTCTCGGGAACCCACACGCGCGCGGCGCGCCACTCGCGCTCTCGACGGGCCCCTTCGAGCTCGGCACGGATCACCAGGTCGTCGCTGCCGTCCTGGACCCAGGCGTCGACTTCGGCCTGGGCATCGGCGGCCAGCGTCACGGTGCGCGAGGCTTCGTCCACCTGTGCGGGGTACCAGCGACCGCCTACCCAAACCGCCGCGGTGACCACCGTGGAGAGCTCACCGCCCAGGAAGAGCTGG
>JAADHA010000071.1 GCA_013152105.1 Oligoflexia bacterium
TGTTGTTTCTTCGGGACCGAGTCACGCTTTGACTGCGGGGACACTTTTAGCAGCTTGCTGCTGGGTGAACAGCCGGTTTGGGACCCCACATTCTGGGCGGACACCGTGGGCAACTCGGGCAGCCTGCGGGAGCAACTTCGGCGTGCTCGCGCCAAGGGGGTCGGGGTACGACGGATCTCGGCGGCGGACGCTGTGGGATCGATGCGGCCGGCCATCCAGGCATTGCGCGACCGCTGGCTGGGTACCCGCAAGATGGCGGCGATGGGTTTCGTGGTTCGACCCCAGCTCTTCGCCCTGGCGCCGGAACGTCGCTTCTACGTCGCGCAACGCGATGGCAAGCTCTGCGGCGTGTTGGTGGCGGTGCCGGTGTACGCCCGCAATGGCTGGTTCTTCGAACACCTGCTGCGCGACGACGATGCGCCCAACGGGACAACCGATGCGCTGGTCGATCTCGCGATGCGCGATGTCGCCGCTGACGGCGCCCGTTACGCCACGCTGGGCCTGGCGCCGCTCTCGGGGGGCGTCAACCGCTGGCTGAAGCTCGCGGCTCGGCTGGGCTCGCCCTTGTACAGCTTCAACGGTGTGCGGGCCTTCAAGCAGCGCCTGCGGCCGGATCGGTGGGAACCCATCTACCTGAGCTATCCCAGTCGCCACCACGGCTTCATGGTGATGCTGGACGTGCTGCGCGCCTTCGCGAACGGTAGCCTGCTGCGCTTCGGCCTGCGCACCTTGCGCCAAAAGATCCGGCACCTCAGCCCAGCTTGATCAGCGCCTGCGCGGCCGCTTCACGGACGCCCTGGTCGGGGTCATCCAGCAAGCGCTGGATTGCGGGGGCCACGCTGGGGCCGGCCATTCTACCGATGGCGGCAGTCGCGGCGGTGCGGACTTGGGGCGAGCTGTGGGTGAGGTGACGGCGCAGGATGGTCACGGCCGAGCGCCAGTCGGCAGCCGCTGCCAGGCGGGCGCCATCGGCGATCGTCTGCGGGTCAGCGCTGCCTAGCATGCGACGGAGGTGGTCGCGGTCCTTGCTGTCGAGGCGACCCTGGGCCAGGAGCGCGGCCGCGGCCTGGACGCCATCGCGGTCGAGCACGGCCCAGGGATCCGGATCGGGCTCAGCGACGGGTTCAGCGACGGGCTCAGCGGCGGGTTCAGCGACCGGCTCGGCGGCTGACTCAGCGACGGGCTCAGCGACTGGCTCGGCCTGGACCTCGGCCCCAAGCTCTGCCGGATCCCAGCGACCGTCGGCGTGGACTCGGCCCAGGTGGTGAATCGTGCCGTCGGCCGCAAAGACCGGGCCTTGGGCGCTGACCGCTTGGTCCTGGCCATCCTCGGTCCAGCGGAAACCGCGGACCCGGATCCAGTGCCGGCCCGGTGCGAGGGGTTCGTCCTCGATCTCCATCTCGTCAGAGAGCGTGTCCCCCTTGGCGTCCACCCAGCACATGCGGATCGCCGCCGCGGAGGCGGTCGGGCCTGGGTTGTCGACGCAGGACCACAGCGAGCCCCAGTGAGCCCCGTCGTCGTCGGATTCCTCCCACACGAAGCGCTGCTCGACCAGCGGCAGTTCGCGCAGGGTCTGTTCTTCGACCAGCACGTCGAAGCTGTCGATTCGGCGATTGACCACGGGTTGACGGGCCAGGCCGCTGGCGTCGAAGACCCGCGCCTGGGATGGCTGCCAGTCGGTCTCGGTGTCGTCGAGGATGAACAGAGGCCAACCGTCCTTGTCACGGGCGATCACGCGCACGATCAGGCGCCAGCAGGGTCGGTTGGCGTTGACGATGGTGACGGCGGCGTTGCACCAGACGTCCCCGTCGTCGTCCGGTGGGTCGCGCTTGAGGACCAGACCCTGGACTGAGGGTCGGTCGGTGCCGCCTGTCGGGGGCGAGATGCGCGGCCAGGTCCACGCGGCCTGGGCGGCATCGCTGTTGGGAGAGGGCGGGGCCGGGTTGCGCTGGTCTGGGTTCATGGTGACCTCTGCGTCCGCCCTTGGTGGTGGACGAGACAGCCTATTCCATGTCGACCGACATGCCCCGCTGGAGGCGCGCTCTGCGCAGGGTCCGGTCGCCAGGCAGGCGCATCCAGGCGATGTCGAGGGCGGCCGTCGCCTGATCCTTGGCGCCGGCTGCGTCCAGCGCGTCGATGGCGGCCACGATCACCGCGGGATCGTCTGGGAACTCGGCCAGCGATTGCTGGGCGGCCTCTTCTGCTCCGCTGAGTCCGTAGTCGGCATAGACGCGCAGGGCGCCGATGACCGGACGGCTGTGTTGGGGCGAGATGGTGCGCGCCCGGTCGAACTCCGCCAGTGCTTGTTCGGGCTGCCCGGCCTTGTAGAGGGCTTCACCCAGCTCGGTGGCGGGTTCCCAGCTTCGTGGGTGTGTGAGCGCCTTGGTCCGGGCGAGGGCCAGGTCCGGTGGGTCTCCCAGCGTGACGGAGTCGACCACGCGTCGCGCCAGCGGAGCCTGGCGGTCGGCCTGATCTGCCAGGACCTGGAACTGAACGCGGTGCTCGTAGACCCCGCGAGCCAGGACCAGCGCTGTGATCTGCTGGGGCTGGTCCGAGATGGCAAAGCGCAGCGTGAGCAGCCGCGCGTCCCAGCCGTCGACTTTGAGGGTCTTCTCTGAGATCAGCTCGGGCGCACGTCCACCACTGGAGATCCGCTCGATGAGCTTCTGGGCCGCTTCACCGGCGGGCGAGGGTGGACGGTGGTCGCCGCGGACAGGTTGGCGTCGAGCGTCGGCGAGAACCAGCCGCGGTCGCCCGTGAAAGTCCAACCTTCCTTCCAGTAGTCGGGGCGCGCCAGGCTCCAGCCGTCCTCGTCGACGCGAGTGAGCGGCACCAGCCTGGGACCCGCCAGTCCGATGGCCAGGGTGGCCGCCGCGAGCACGGTCACGATGGCACCACGTGTGATGCGATTGGCACGCGCCCGCGCGGCGAAGACCTGGGGTTCGAGGATGGTCATGATCAGACCCCCGCCCAGCAGGCCACCCAGGTGGCTCCAGTTGTCCGTGCCCTCGCTGCGCAGGCCGGACAAGAGCGAGTAGCCGATGTACCAGGCCAAGGCTCCGCCGAAGTATTTTCGGGCTCGAACCGGGATCGCCTCCCAGTACTTCCAGCCGACCACGACGCCCGCGGCCAACATCCCGAAGACGCCCCCGCTGGCACCCAGGCTGGGGCGGTCCATGCTCATGGCCATGGACAGCATCCCGCCAGTGAGCACGCTGCCGAAGTAGATGAGCAGCAGGTTTGCGCGTCCGACCGAGCGCTCCAGGTGATAGCCCGAGTACACCAGGAAGAGCATATTGAAGAGCAGGTGGGGAAACCAGATGTGGAGCAGTCCGTAGCTCATCATCCGCCACACCTCGCCCTGCTCCAGGATGGCGGGGGCCCAGTTCATCAGCTTGTCCTGCAGCCACTCTTCGCTGTCGGGCGCCCAACTCGCCAGGTAGATCCGAAGCTGCACTCCGACCAGCACCGCCGTGACGATGGGCATGCCGCGGTGGCTGAGGTTGCGCCGGAAGGCCATCAAGCTGGGGTCGGCCAGGGCCTGGAACAGCTCGAGATCGCCGGCTGGAAGAAAGCCGTCGCCGGTGACCAGCTCGAAGTGAACCGGCGTCTGCGCGCGGATGTCGCCCTCGATGATGCGCTGTTCGAACTCTTCGTAGGTCATGCGCTGGACGTGACCGCGGCGCTTGACCTCGATGAGCATGGGGAGCGGGTCCCAGGAGAGGGTAGGGTACGTGCTGGCCTAACGCTCTGGCGGGAGACGACGTGCCTGCAAGGACAAGGCATTATGCTTTGGCGGCGGCGCGAGGTGCCCAAGTGAGCCCCGGTCAGTCTTGGGCAAACAGGTCAGGTTGACAGGCACCCTTGGGGCCGCGTAGAACCGCATCTCCGACCACCGAGGTCCTCCATGGCCAGCACGAAGGGCGGCGGCATCGACCTGCGCTGCTTCACCTATGTCGACATCCTGCAGCCCCAGACGGCGGGCTTCCTGGGCACGGTCAGCCGCGGCTACCACCCTCTCAAGGGCCAAGCCTCGCTGTTCATCGAGGTCTCGCCGGGTATGGACATCAACCTGGTCAGCGACATCGCGCTCAAGCAGACCTCGTGTACGCCCTCGATGCAGATCGTGGAGCGTCACTTCGGCGTGCTGGAGCTGCACGACTACGACCAGGGCCAGGTCCGCGCGGCCGGGGAAGCGATCCTGGCCGCGCTGGACCTGGAATTGGAGGGCCGCCTGAAGCCTCGCATCGTCTCCCAAGAGACGATCAACGGGATCACCGGCTACCACAGCCAGATCACCAACCGCATGCGGCACGGCAACTTCATCGAAGAGGGCGAAGTCCTCTACATCCTGGAAGTCCACCCCGCCGGCTACGCCCTGCTTGCGACAAACGAGGCCGAAAAGGCGGCGAACATCAACGTCCTGGAGTTCCAGGCGGTCGGCGCCTTTGGGCGCGTCTACCTGGGTGGTTCGGAAGACGAGATCGCCGAGGCCGCCAAGGCCGCCATCGCCGCGATGAACGAGATCACCGGGCGGCCAAACAAGGCCAAGGTCAACACGCGCTGACCCGCCCGCACGGGGTTAGGTCGCTTCCTTCCCTGGGAGCTGCCATGCCTGATGTCGTGATCTGCGAGGCCCTGCGAACCCCGATCGGTCGTTTCCAAGGGGGGCTGTCGACGGTCCGGCCGGACGACCTGCTGGCCCTCACCATGGCCGCCGTGGTCCAGCGGACCGGGATCGACCCGGTCCTGGTCGATGACGTATTCATGGGCTGCGCCAACCAGGGCGGCGAGGACAACCGCAACGTGGCGCGCATGGCGTTGTTGCTGGCTGGCTTGCCCCAGTCCGTGCCCGGCATGACCATCAACCGTCTGTGCGGCAGCGGTCTCGATGCCGTGAACCAGGCATTCCGGGCGGCCCGTTGTGGGGACGGCAGCGTCTACCTGGCCGGTGGCGTGGAGACCATGAGCCGCGCCTGCTACTCGATGCCCCGCGGACCCCAGTTGCCCAAGGCCGGCAACGTCACCATCTACGACACCAGCCTGGGCTGGCGCTACCCCAACCCCAAGATGGAAGCCCTCTTCCCGCTCGAAGCGATGGGCCAGACCGCCGAGAACATCGTCGACAGCCATCACATCTCGCGCGAAGACCAGGACATCTTCGCGCTGCACAGCCACCAGCGCTCCATCGCCGCCCAGGACAGCGGCGCCTTCGACCGCGAGATCCTGCCCGTGACCGCCCCCGCTGGCCGCAAGCAGACCGTGGTCGTCGCGGCGGATGAGGGCCCTCGCCGGGGCACCAGCCTCGAGAAACTGGCCCGGCTTCGGCCGGCCTTCCGCAAGGGGGGCACGGTGACGGCCGGCAACTCCAGCACCCTCAATGATGGCGCCTGCTGCCTGCTCATCACGACCGCCGACCGGGCGGCGAACCTGGGTCTCTCACCCCTCGCTCGCCTGATCTCCTGCGCGGCGGCCGGGGTCGACCCCCGCCGCATGGGCCTGGGTCCGGTCCCCGCCACGAAAAAAGCGCTGAAGCTGGCTGGCATGACCATCGCCGACCTGGACCTGATCGAACTGAACGAAGCCTTCTCGGCCCAGAGCCTGGCCGTGATCGGTGACCTGGAGCTCGACGCCGACCGGGTGAACGTCCACGGTGGGGCCATCGCCTTGGGTCACCCCCTGGGTTGCTCGGGTGCCCGGATCCTGACCACCCTGGTCCACGCCCTGCACCGCCACGACAAGTCGGTGGGCCTGGCCTCACTCTGCGTCGGGGTCGGCCAGGGCGTCTCCACCATCATCGAAGCCATCTAGCCACAGGAGCAGGCATGACGATCCAACACGTCACGGTCATCGGAGCAGGGACCATGGGCCACGGCATCGCCCAGATCTCGGCCATGAGCGGTCAACAGGTGCGCCTCTACGACGTAGATGGCGACGTGCTTGAAGCGGGGCTGGGCCGCATCCGGCGCAACCTGGACAAGGGGGTGGCTCGCGGCAAGGTCAGCGCTGATCTGCGTGACGCCAGCCTGGACCGGATCAGCGGTGCCACCGACCTGGCAGAAGCCTGCGCGGACGCCGATGTCGTGGTCGAGGCCGTGCCCGAACGCCTCAAGCTCAAGCAGGACCTGTTCGCGACAATCGCGACCCATGTGCGTCCCGACTGCGTCCTGGCCACCAACACCAGCTCGCTCTCCATCGCCCGCATCGCCTCGGCCGTAGACCACCCCGAGCGCGTCATCGGCACGCACTTCTTCAACCCGGTCCACATCATGAAGCTCTTGGAGCTGGTCCACCACGCGGGCACGGCGCCGGATGTGCTCCAGCGGATCCAGGCTTGGGGCCAGGGGATGGGCAAAGAGTGCATCGTCGTGCGCGACAGCCCCGGCAGCCGCTTGGGGATCTGCCTGGGCATGGAGGCCATCCGCATGCTGGACCAGGGCGTGGCCAGCGCGCAGGACATCGACAAGGCCATGGTCCTTGGCTACCGCCACCCCATCGGCCCCCTGCGGCTCAGCGACCTGGTCGGCTTGGATGTGCGCATGAGTATCGGCGAGTACCTGGCGGTCGAGCTTCACAACGACGCCTTCAAACCGCCGGCCCTGATGCGCGAGATGGTGGCCCGAGGCGATCTGGGCCAGAAGACCGGCCAGGGCTTCTACCGCTGGACGGACTAGGCCCCTCTGCTCACTACTGCGCCACGCGCTCGACAGCCGAGGCGCGAACCCAGCCGTGCAGGCCGCTGGGGAGCTGGACGCTGACCCAGCCATCGCGCTGCTGGCTGATGTCGACCTCGGCCCCCTTGTGGAGGGGCTCCTGCATCACCAGCGGGGCGCCGGGGCTGTCGGCGGCGCGCAGGGCGGTGCTCTCGAGGATGACGCCGTCGTCCTGGTTGGCGCGGGCCAGCCAGACGCTGGCGAGCACGGCCAGCCAGGGCACGATCAGGGCCAGGCCCAGGCGCCGCGGCCAGCGTCGGTCGCTCCAGGGCACAAACAAGAGGACCATCACCGCGAAGATGAAGCCGCCCAGCAACTCGCGCTGGGGCGGCGAGAGCCACTGCTGCCAGAACAGGAGCACGCCCAGCGCTCCGGCCTTTTCTGATCGTGCCTGTCCGGCGGGGAGCTGCTCGCGAACCCAGTCCAGGTTGCGGCGGGCGCGTGACTGGGCAGGGTCGAGGGCCAGCGCACGGCTGAAGGCCAGCACGGCTTGGCCGGTGTGGCGCGCTCCCAGCGCGGCGTTGCCGAGGTCGGTGAGCAGGTCGGGCAGGCGAGGATGGGCCGTGACCAGCGCGTTGAAACCGGCCTCGGCGCGGGTGAAGGTGGCCAGCCGCTCGTGGCGGTCCGAGGCGGCCAGGGCCTGCTGGTAGATCGCCCAGGGATCTCCCGTCTCGCTGGCAGCGACAGCTCCCTGAGCAGCGACAGCTCCCTGAGCAGCGACAGGCCCCTCAGCGACAGCTCCCTCAGCCGCGGCCGCCGGTCCGCCCGGACTCGCAAGGCCGAGCAGCAGCGCGGCAAACAGCACGGTCGCTGGTCCTGCACCACCCTTGCTGGCGACGCTCTGTGCGGGCCTGGCTCCTTGAAGCTGGTCCGCCAGGTTCAAGGCGGCGTCCAGTAGATCGGCCGGCAGGGGAGCCTGGGCTGCCGAGGGCGCGTAGGCCGCGACCTCGATCCGGTCCACCAGCTCGGTCACCGCGTCGAGACTGCCGATCTCTCGCCCCAGGGCGCGCAAGGCTGCGACCAGGGCGGCGGCGGCCTCTCTGGCCGGTTGCTTGTGGGCGTGGTGGACCGCTTCTCGAACGGTCGCCCGTGCGTGGCGCAGACGCCGCGCCTCGGCCCGCTCGCCGCTGCGCTGCTTGCGTCGGGTCACGAAGGCAAAGGCCAGCAGCGGGCAGCCATACAGGAACACCAGCGGCAAGCGCACGGAGGTCGATGACCAGGCCGGTCGCGCCCGGTGGGCGGGGTCGCTCAGCGCGAGGTCCGCCCCGGTGAGCGTGGCGAAGGGGTCCCCCGCGGGAGAGCTGCTCGCTGCTTCGCCGAGTGCGGCTGACGCGCTGGCCTGGGCAGGTGCGGTGACCACGGAGTCGGATCCGACGATGGCCGAACCGGCCACGCTGAGCGCGATGGGCTGGGAGTGGGCGGTGTGAAAGGCCCCGTCCTGGGGGTCGAAGTAGGAGAAGTCCAGGGCGGGGATCTCGTGGACCGTGTTGGTCCGCAAGCGAATGGTGATCACAAAGGTCTTGGCGCCGTCTTGGACAGTTCCGACGGGCTCGGTGTTCGGCAGGTCGAACAAGGTGGGGTCGAGCTGGTCCCTGGTGGCCAGCTTCGGTAGCTTCAGCCCGTCCAGGGCGCCGTGACCCCGAATGGTGATCGTCAGCTCGAAGGGTTCGCCGACCTGCACGACCGTCCGGTTGGCGCTGGTCTCGATGGACTCGCCGGTCCCCACCGCGCCGGCGAAGGAGTCGGGGCGCCCGGACAGGGGCACCGGGCGTACCTGGAGGGTTCTGGCCTTGTCGATGGACTTGCGCAGCTCGACCCGAGCCGAGGGAAAGCCGAAGCGGTCGCGGCCGGTTCCGACTTGTACGCGCGCCACCACTTGACTGGGCGGTACGGCGATATCGCCAGCCTTCAAGGGTGTGAGGAGCGCCGCCAACCGGAAGCGGGTGTACCGGTGCCGGCCGCGCTGGACCTGGTCGCGGGTGTAGGGCAGCTCCAGGTTGAGGCCGCCTGCCGCCACGGTCAAGGTGCGGTCGTTCTTGTCGGCCGGGGCCGCGGCGACCCGGACCACGTCCTCGAGGTTGAACAGCGGGATGCTGAATGCCTGGTCCGTGACATCCTGCGAGAGGTACCAGTCGATCGTCACTGGGACCGTCTCGCCGATCCAGATGGGTCGGTCGGGCAGGTTCAGTTCGATGGCCATATCGGTCGACGCCGAGATGTCGGTGACATCGAAGCGAGAGGGCGATGACGACGCCGAGCGCTGCCCCTGTCGGGCCGTGAGCGCGGGGATGGTGTGGGTGCCGGGCTTGTCGGCCACGACCTGGAAGCGGAAGGCAAAGGTGACGGTGGACGAGACGCTGCGTCGGCCGTTGATGATCTGCATGCTGGTCGACATGCTGGGGGACACGCCCAGCGGCGTGACCTGGCAGCCGGCGATCTGCGGCGGGTCGAGCTCCGGCGTCGGGTCCTTGTCGAAGCCCTCGGCCACCGCCGAGATGACGAAGGGCACGCCAGCGTAGGTCCCCTGAGACTCGAGCTGCAGCGTCAAGCTTTGGGCAAAGGCCACCCCTGGCCACAGCGCGAGCACGCCCAGGAGCGCCAGCATCATGCTCCACCAGCGGCTCATCACCAGTCCTTGTCTACGGGCTCGTTTCCGGCGGAGGCCCGGTTGTGTTCCCGCTCGGCCTCTCGCTCGCGAGCCTCTTGTAGCCGACGCTCGGCCTGCTGGCGCGACACGTCCTGGTCCTGGTCCTGCTGCTTGTCTTTGTCCTTGTCCTTGTCTCCCTGCTGCTTCTTGGGTGGCTGGAGGAGCTGAAGCGCCTGTGAGAGCTGGTCGATGGCGTCGGCCTGGTCGTCGATGGCGGGCTCGATGTCGTGGGACATTCCTCCGGTCTCGTCGCGGGCATCGGTCAGGGTGGTGGTCGCCTCGTCCATGGCGTCCGAGGCCAGGTCCACGTCCAGCGCGGCCTCGGCCAGATCGTCGGCGCTGGGACCTTGCTTTGCCTGTGGCTGCGCGCCCTGTGGCTGCGCGCCCTGAGCCGAGGCATCCCCCTGCGAAGATGCAGCATCCGCCTGGGCCCGCAGCGCCTTGGTGATGGCGTCCGCCATCGCCTTGTTTTGCTGCTCGGCCTGGACCATCGGGTCGAGTGCGGCCAGCATCTGCTCGTAGTCCTCGGCCGCCACCGCGGCGGTCTGGTCGTGGTTCTCGGACTCGTCCGAGATCAGCTTCTTGAGGTGGTCGATCAGGGAGAAGTAGAGCTGGCGCAGCTTGTCGAGATTGTCGAGGGCGTCCGTGGCTGGAGCCAGCGGGTCGCCGGTGCCGTCCTGGAGGCGCTGGTCGAGCAGGTCGAGGGCGCTGCTGGCCTGTTGGCGGAGAACCTCGGCTTGATCGGCTCGGGCCACACCCGGGTCTTCGGCCTGGGCCTGCCCGGTGTCGCCGCTAGCGTTGTCGTTGTCGTCGTCGCTGTCGTCGCTGTCGTCGCTGTCGTCGCTGTCGTCGCTGTCGGCCTGGGCCTTGTCTGCGGCGGCCTGGGCC
>JAADHA010000101.1 GCA_013152105.1 Oligoflexia bacterium
ACAACTCTACGCCAGAGAGCGTTCGCGGCCCGAGCAGCCAGCGCCCTGACGCCCCTGCTGGGCCTGCTGGCCTGGCGCCTGGCACACGGGCGCCTGGCGGCTCCAGAGCGGCTGCCCTCTGGCCTGGGGGAGTACCTGCACGACCTCTGTGTCGTGGCACACCTCGCGCTGTGGGACCAAGGCCGGTGGGCCCTGCTGCTGGGTGCTCTGGCCCTGATCTGGCGGCTGAAGCGACAGCCACAAGGGCTCAAGCCCGCCGCCCTGGTGAGCGCCTTTGCCTTGACCTGGCTGGCCTTCTTCGCGGCGGTCGGCTTCTTCGCGACCCGCGACGCTGAGCAGTCCCTGACCCATATCCGCTACTTCCTGCCCGGCCTCTGCGCCCTGACGGTCGTGCTCAGCGCCGCCGCACCTCCGGTCGGCACACTCGGCCTGTTCTACCTGTTCGCACGCTCACCCTTTGGTCCCGAGGCATCCCTCTTCGGTGGGCAGGCTGCCCTGGCCGAGCGGGACGCCGCCCCCTTCATCCAGCAGTCCCTCGACCAGGGGCGCACGGTCTGGGTCGGCAGCTACCAGGCCGCGGCTTTGCTCCAGCCGTGGGCCGGCATCACCCAGGATCCGCCTCCGCCACGGACGGCCGCGGGTGGGCGGCTACGGATCTACGCCGAGGCCACCGACCCCACGTCAATCCACGCCGGTGACATCGTGCTGGCCGCCGCCTACGGGGAACCCACCGGTGCCCTGGAACGCGCCCTCGAGCTGTCCACGTTAGACCGTTGGACTCGCGGTGATGCCACGGTGACAGCCTGGCTGGTGCAAGGCGCCAGTCGACCCTCGCACACCGCCGCTCCTCCCGCGCCCCGGCCAAGGTGAAGCCATGCGCGTCCCCGTCTCTCTGCTCCGCAAGCTCTCCCCCGTTCGGGACACCAACGGGCCCGTTCCCGTCGCTGACCTGGCCACCGTGATGAACGCTCGGGTCAGCGAAGTGGAGAAGATCCATCGCTTCCCCAGCCGCGATGCCTTCTCCAAGTGGTCCCTGCGTCGCCAACAGGACGGCCTGCTGGTCGTCGTCGACGCCCAGGGCCATCCGGCGACTGAGTCCGACCTGGGTATCGGTCCCGACACCAGCCACCCGGTCAGCCTTGGTCCCGATGTGCCGGACGATGCCGACATCTTCGACGCCCTGGAACTGGACGACGCGGTCATCGAATTCGACCTGGAACCCAACCGGCCCGACCTCTTCAGCCTGGTCGGCATGGCGCGCGACGCCGCCGCCATATGGGGCAGCGGCACCTACCCGCCCACCGGAATCCGGCGAGACTGGCCCGACACCTCGTCGGTACGAATCGCGGTCGCCGTGCCCCAGCGCGTCCCGCGCTACGTCGCGGTAGAACTCAAGGGGATCGCCGTGGGGCCATCTCCGCAGTGGCTCCAGAACACCGTGCGCAAGCTGGGCATGCGCCCCATCAACAACGTCGTGGACGCCACCAACCTGGTGATGATGGAGCTGGGTCAGCCCATGCACACCTTCGACCGGCGCCAGATCCAGTCTGGCGTCATCGGCCTGCGCATGGCCCGAGACGGCGAGACGATGACCACCCTGGACGGGGTCGACCGCGTCCTGACCGACGAGTGCCTGCTGGTGACCGACGGCGACCCCGAAGACGGGGGCGTGCCTGTCGCCCTGGCCGGGATCATGGGCAGCGAAGGCAGCGGCGTCACCCCAGACACCTCGGCCGTGCTGATCGAGGCCGCCAGCTTCGACATGGCTGCGGTTCGACGGGCCAGCCGGCGCCTCTCCCTGCGAACCGAAGCCAGCTTGCGCTTCGAAAAGGGGCTGCCGCAGTCCGGGGTGGGCCCCGCGGTCGCGCGCCTGGTCAGCTTGCTCGAGCAGGTCTGCGGCCCTCAAGTGCAGGTCGCAGGCTACGCCGAACACTGGCCTAGCCCTCCGCCCCCCCGTCAGGTGATGCTGGACGCGTCCCGGCTGCGACAACGGCTGGCGATGGACCTGTCAGACGTGAAGATCGACCAGATCCTGGGCATGGCAGGCTGCCGGGTCGAACGCCGCCAGTCGCTCGGTGCGACCAGTGCTCAGTGGCGGGTACAGCTCCCCGAGCACCGCCCCGATCTGGCCATCCAGGAAGACCTCGAAGAAGAGGTCGGCCGCATCTACGGCTACGATCACGTCCACGCCAGCCTCCCACAGGCCCAGCTCCGGCCCGTCCCCCACAACCCCTCCTTCCACGGCGCCGCGCAGGTTCGCGACGTGCTGCTGGCCTGGGGGCTGGACGAGGTCTACCTCTCTGCCTGGGTGAGCGACGACGACCTCAAGACCTGCTGCCTGCCGGCGCCCGGGACCGACTCGCCCCTGGTCGAACTGGCGAACCCACTCAACGTGGAACTTCGGTACTTCCGCCCTTCCGCCTTGCCCGCCGTCCTGGCAGCGATCCGCGAAAACCGCAAGCAGCTCGACAGCCTGGGACTCTTCGAGATCGGCCGCGTCTATCTCCGCGCCCCGGATGGCACCATCGTCGAGACCCCCAGCCTGGCCGGCGCGGTGGTCGACCCGCCCAGCCAACAGCAAGGCGGGGCCTTCTACCGGGTGCGTGATGCGCTGCTGGATCTGGCCGAGCGGATGGGCGTGTCGCTGAGTGTCCAGCCGGTGGACTCAGACATGCCGCCCTGGGCTGGCATCCCCCTGCTCCATCCGGGCCGAGCCGCCAGCCTTCAGACCAAGGACGGCGTCTTGATCGGCGTCTTCGGCGAGATTCACCCGCGCATGGTCAGCGACGCCGACCTGCGCGAGGCTCCCACGGTCTTCTCGGTGGACCTGGCCGCCCTCTACCAGAACCGCGGCAGCCGCCAGCGGCGCTTCCACGCTCCTCCCCGCTTTCCCAGCGTCGACGCCCACCTCAACGTCGTCGCGCCCGCCCGCCTGCTGGCCGCCGACCTGCTCGCGCGGATCGATGCCCCCAACCTGGTGCGTCGGGACGTGCGCGGCGTCTGGACCGGAAAGGGTGTGCCCGAGGGCCACCGGCAGCTCACCCTGTCCCTGGAATTCAACCACCCCGACCGATCCTTGACCCACCCCGAGGTGATGGACCGACTCACCCGCATCGTCGCCACCCTGCGCCAGGATCCCAGCCTTCACATTGAGCTGCCCACCTGATGCGCCATCGCTTCGTGGCCGAAAAGGCCGACCGCCTGGACAAGCTCATCGCGTCACAGACCTCCCTGTCACGAAAGCGGGCGCGACGACTGGTCGAGCGCGGGGGTGTGCATGTCGACGGCAAAAAGGCCCGCTTCGCCAGCCACCCGGTGTCCCAAGGTGCCGTGGTCGAAGTACGCGCCGCCACCAACCGGGCGACTGCGCCCCAACTGCCCGAGGTCTACCGAGACGGCGACGTGGTCGTGGTCGACAAGCCCAGCGGCCTGCCCACCCAGGCCGGCCGACAAGGGGGACAGGTCCACGTCTACGGGATCCTGTCTGGCACCGAGCGCTACGTCGGCCTGCATCACCGCCTGGACACACCTGCATCAGGCTTGCTCCTGCTGACGCTTCGCAAGGGCTGCAACGCGGCCATTGCCCAGGCCTTCCGCGAACATCTGGTCCTGCGCGAGTACATCGCGGTCGTGCTGGGCGATCCTGGACCCAAGGGCCGCTTTGAGACCCCCATCGACGCTCAGCCGGCCCTCACCCTGTGGCGGCGACTGTCCAGCGCCAACGGCATGAGCACGCTGGCCTGCACGCTCCAGACTGGACGCACCCACCAGATCCGCCGGCACGCCGCCGACGCGGGCCACCCCATCATCGGGGACCGACGCCACGGCGGCGCGGCGGGTCGCGCCTGGCCGCGCCTGGCACTACACGCCTGGCGCCTG
>JAADHA010000377.1 GCA_013152105.1 Oligoflexia bacterium
CGCTGAGCTGTCCGTCAACAACAACGTCGACCGCAGCGTGCTGGTCTACAGCACCCTGCCGCGGGTCGATGTCATGGAGCACGACTACTTCGACATCCAGTCCGTCAGCCTGGCCGCCCCCACGACCGCGATCATCGAAGCCCAGAACTTCGCCCTGCTCTACAACAATGTGTCGAACTATCGCTACGTCTACAAGCTGGACTTCGACACGCTTGAGGCCACCGAGTACGTCCTGGGCAATCCCGCCAACAATATGCAACTCACCGCCAGCGAGCGCTACGCGGTAGGCGTGCTGCGCCCCGAGTCCGGCACCGGCAACAGCGGCCTGGAAGCCTATCAGGACAGCCGCTACGGCCTGGGCGTCATCGATCTGGAGCAGGACCAGGAAGTCAGCCTGGTCCTGGAGTCCGAGCCGGTCGGCACGGCGGTGGTCGAGGATGACGCGGGCAGCTACGCGCTCCTCTTGCTCGACGGCCGCGACAGCCTGCTGAAGGTGGACCTGTCCGCCCCCAGCGCGCCCGAGACCATCGATCTCGAGGCGCCGCCCCTCGGCATCGGGGCCCTGCCGGACGGTCGCTTCTTCATCACCCACGACTCGCCCCTGGGGCTGGTCAGTTTCCTCGATCCAACCGACAACAGCATCACCAGCACCGCCGGCTTTGGCGTGGTCGACCTGATGGCCGACGACACGCTGCCTCGCCGCGGCCAGGAGGGTTGATCATGCTCCCCACACGCATCATGAAAGTCGCCCTGCTGTCCACCGCCCTGCTGGCCGGTCCAGCGGCCGCCGCCGACAACGAACTCTCGCTGGAGCTGGGCTCCTTCGGGACCTCGGACAGCCGCTTCGACATGATCCAGGACAGCGCCGCCATTGGCACCGTCGGCGGCCGGATCGGTCTGGCCCTCCTCGACAATCTCAGCGTCGTCGCCGGCTACCACCGCGGAACCTGGGGTTCCCAGGTCGATGTCAATGAGGTGACCCAAAACACCGACTTCCAGATCGCCTACCAGGGCAACCAGGTCCTGCTCGGGCCCAAGGCTGACGTACGGGTGACCGACTGGTTCTCGCCCTATGTCACGCTCCAAGGTGGGGTCTTCTTCGGCCGGGTGCTGCTGGACGAGGACGCTGTCCACGACGACAATGTCAACCAGATCGCCGCAAACGGCTGGGCACCCGGCGGGGTCGCCGCCCTGGGCTTCGATCTGGTCCCTGTCCGTCAACGCAAACGGCTCCGCTTCGGAACCCACTTGGAGATGGGCACCGGTCTGGTCGCCGCCAGCAGCTTCTCCGCCACCCCACCGGGCGGCGGGGACAAAGTCGAGATCGCCCGCTTCGGCTTCGGCGGCTTCTACATGCGGTGGGGGATCGGCGCCTATTTCTGAAGGGCGGCCGCAGCCATGCGATCCGCGACCGGGTCTCCGAAGCCCTTGCCCACCCACTGCTCGCGGGCGCTGGGCTCACCCCGGCGGCTCAGCAATACGTAGAGGCCGATCAGCATCATCACGGTGCTGAAGACCTGACCTGGGGTCACGCCTTGTTGATTGATGACCCCCGCCAACCACCGCACATCGTGGGTGCGCAGGCCGTCGTACCACATCCGAGCGGCGCCGTAGCATAGCGCCCAGAAACCCTGGAAAAAGCCGGAATATCTAGGTTTGCGATCAGCGATCAAGAAGAAGAGGCTCATCGGAATCGCCCACAGGGCTTCATAGAAACCCAGGTCGTGGCAGGCGTAGCTGATGTCACCGGGGTGGGCTTCGCAGATGCCCCGTACACCCAGGAAGAAGTTGGTGATGACGCCGGGATGGTCGTGGGCCAGGAAGCAGCCAGTTCGAGCCAGGATCCAGCCAAAAGCCCAGCCATAGGCGCAGCACTCGGCGTAGTCCCAGTACCGGATGGATGGGTAGAGGGGCAGGCCCGCCTGCTGTCGCCGAACGTTCTCGCGCCGCCGCTTGCGTCCTTCGTTTCGGAAGAACCAGACCGTCACGCCGAGACAAGCGACAAAGCCGCCAAAGCTGGAGAGTCCCTCCCAGACCTTGAAGATGAAGAGCGGGTCGGCGATGAGCCGTTCCGGCTCGTAGAAGATGACATCGCCCAGGTGACCGCCGACGAACACCGCCAGGACCAGCCAGCCGACCAGGCGGTTGATCAGTTCGGGATCCAGCCCGTCCCGCGCCGCCTTGCGCATGGCCATATGGCTGCCGAAGATGAACGCCAGCGCGACCATGATTCCGAATCCATGGATGGCAAAACCATCCGTGATCTGGAACTTCACAGGAGCGAAAAAGGGGATCTGGGCAAGCACGGTGAGTCTCTCCGGCCAGGGCACGGCGGCGCCTAACCCGGCGCGGCGATACCCACTGCCATGCCCCAAGAAGCAAGCCCTGGATCCCGCCCGCTGAGCGTCACTGGCCGCCGCTGGAAGTTTCGCCAGAACATTCGCCAGGACATCGCCGGCGACACCCCCACCGCCGACCCACTCGTGGCCCAGGTTCTCAAGGCCAGGGCGGTCGGTATCGACTCCAGCACCTGGCTGCATCCCTCGCTGAGACACCTCCACGATCCCTACACCATGCGGGGAATGGCCACCGCGGTCGACCGGATCCGCGCCGCGGTGAGGGACAAGCAGCGCGTCCGCATCGTCACCGACTACGACGTGGACGGCACCACCAGCAGCCTGATCCTCCAAGGCACCTTGCGCCTGCTGGGGGGTGGCGAAAACCTCGACTACCACATCCCCAACCGCATGGGCGAAGGCTACGGCTTCTCGCTCTCGGCCGCGGACCAGGCCGTCACCGACCAGATCGACCTGCTGATCACGGCCGACATCGGTGTGCGGGACCACGCCGCGGTCCAGCGCGCGGCCCAGGGCGGGGTCGACGTGATCATCTGCGACCACCACCTGCCGGCCGGCCAGTCCGTACCCGACGCCGCCGTCGCCGTCCTCTGCCCACCCCAGGCCGACTGCCTCTACGAAAACCCGGCGCTCGCTGCCTGTGGCGTCAGCCTGAAGCTGGCCCAGGCGCTGCTCAGCGCTCACCCTCGCCGTGAACCGATCCTCCGATCCATGCTCAAGATCGCGGCCATCGGCACCGTCGCGGATGTCGTCGACCTCTCGACCCTCGAAAACCGGGCCATCGTCAGCCTGGGATTGCAAGAGCTGCGCCGAGGCCCGCACTCCCCCGGCCTGGCCGCGCTGATGGGGGTCTCCGGGATCAGCTATGACTTGACGCGGGGTTGGCACATCGACGCCAGCGACCTGGGCTATCGGCTGGGCCCTCGCATCAACGCCGCGGGTCGCCTCGACTCCGCCACCGCCGTCATCGAGCTGTTCGACGAGCGCGACCCCAAACGGGCCCGCGAGCGCGCCCGTCGTCTCGACACCTTGAACACGGAACGCAAGGGGATCCAGCGCCGCCTCGTCCAAGGTGCCCTGGCCCAGATGGGAACCACCCCCCCGCCCTTTCTGGTGCTGTGGGGCCCCGAAGCCGAGGGCTGGCACCGTGGCGTCGTCGGCATCGTCGCGGCCAAGCTGCGCGAGGAGATCCACCGCCCGGTCGCGGTGGTGGCCGTCAGCGGCGACCAGGCCCGTGGCAGCGTGCGCAGCATCCCCGAGATCCACGCCGTACACGCCCTGGACAACGCGGCTGATCTGCTGGATCAGTACGGGGGACACCCCGTCGCGGCCGGCTTCTCCCTGGCCGCCGACAAGCTACCCGCCTTGGCCGAGCGCCTGGCCGCCTGGACCGAGAAGCAACTGGGCACCGACCACCCTGCCCCTGGCCTGGACATCGACGCCCACGCCGTCCCCGAGCAGCTCACCTGGCCGGTGGTCGAGGCCCTGCTTGGCCTGGGTCCCTTCG
>JAADHA010000645.1:0-3643 GCA_013152105.1 Oligoflexia bacterium
CGCTGCGAGCCCGGTTGTAACCAGCCTGTGAGCCGTGCATCCCTCACCAGGAAAACGTAGAACACCACGGAGCATCCATGTCCCTGATCCCCTGGCTCAGCCTGGCCACCACACTGTCCCTGGGCTGCGCGGAAGACCCCTGCCCGACGGGATCGACCCGCAGCCAGGAGACCGGCTGGTGTACGCTGGATGACACGACGGGCGGCGCCACAGGACCGACGGGGGGCAGCGCGGACGGCGGCACGACTGGCACTACCGCCACCGACACGCTGACCGGCGGCAATCTGGGTCTGACCGAGGGCGATCCCATCGAAGTCTACGGCAGCTACAGCAATGACTTCGAGCTGTTCAGCGAGTTCACCGGTGCCGCCATCATCGACGATGACCAGGCCATCCTGGTCGGCGTCTCGGGCTTTGCCCTGGCCAACCGCAACGACGGGAGCTGGAGCACCACCTGGACTGGCGAGCGATCGACCCGCGTGGACGTAGGCGGCGACTGGGCGTGGGTCATCACGGGAAGCAACGGCTTCTACCCGGTCGACCTCAGCGACATCGCCAACCCGGACCCGTGGAGCACGATGTACGGCGCCGGCAGTTGGACCTATGACGTCGCGGCGACCGACAGCCTGGTCGCCATCGCCTATGGCGCCGACGGCGTCTGGCTGTGGCGAGCCGCCGACCTGCTGTCGAACATCGCCAGTCCCATCGCGGTCATCGACGCGGACGATGCCACCGCCGTCGACATCATCGGTGACAGCCTGGCCATGGTCGACGGATCGACGCTGGCCATGTGGGACATCAGCGATCCCACCGCGCCGACCCAGCAGGATCTGGTCGACCTCAACGCGGGCGGCATGGACGTCGCAGCCTCGGACGACTGGGTCGCGGTCGGCCTGGGCGGCAGCGGCGTGCAGGCATTCTCTCGCAGCGACGCCGGCCTGGAGGAGGTCGGCTGGTTCCCGGTCCCCGGCTCGGCCACCGGTGTCGCCCTGGACGGGGACAACCTGTGGGCCGCCGCCTGGGGGATCGTCGCCCTGGCGCGCCTCACCCCGGATGGCGTCGCGGTCCTGGGGCACGAGGACGCGACCGAGAGCGCCTTTGGCATCGACGCCAGGGACGGCATGGCCATCGTCGCCGACTGGTTCCACTCCACCGCCTTGCACCAGGTCGACGGCGTGGGCGGACCCGAGGTCGACCTCGCCGAAGAGCTGTGGTTTGCCCAGGACGAAGAGGACAGCGAGCGCCTGGAGATCCGCAACTACGGCATCTTCGACCTGACCGTGGACCTGTCCGATCCGGGCTCGCCCTACAGCGTGGATACCACGACCGTGACGCTGGCCCCCGGCGACACCAAGTACGTCATCGTCGACTCCGCCGGCACCGGGGGTGACGGCACGCTGAGCTGGACCAGCAACGACCCGGACGAGGGCAGCGGCTACATCTCGCTCAAGCGGGCCAACCAGTCCGTCGGATCCGTGCATTCCGACTTCAACCTGGACGGCTTCACCTGGCCCGACCCGACCGTGGACACCTTCTCTCTGGCCGACACCAAGGGCAAGGTCACCTTCCTGGCCTACTGGGCGACATTCTGACCAGTCTGTAGTCTGGAGGTTCCAGACATCGAAGAGAGCATCAGCGCCTACTACCTGGACAACCCCGACGTGAACGTCTGGCTGGTCAATGCCGGCGACAACTACGACACCGCGTGGGACTACCTGGACAATATGGGTGTAGGCGTCACCTGTCTGTTGGACGTGAGCCAGGCCAGCTACCACTCGTATACCGGCGTCCCCAACAGCTACGCGCCCTTCCCCGTGCAGGTCGTAATCGACCGCCACGGCATCATCACCTACCTCAACGGGCAGTACGACGCCGAAGCCGTGCGAGCCGCCATCGACGCCGCGTTGGCGGATGGCTAGCCTTGTTCGGCAAAGGTGCCAGGCATTTCCAGTTAGCATTAAAACTGCCCTGTCCAGGGCTCTCGGCTGACCACCGGCGGCGTACATCCGGCCAGTCGGGCGATGGCGGTGCTTCCCAGGGCGCTCTGGCGCCACGACACCGGGCCATGCGCCGGGGACAGCTTCGCCCTCGCTGGCCGAGAAAGGCGGAGGAAATGCTAACTGGAAATGCCTGGCACCTGGAACGGTCGATTCTCGCGAGGTAAGCCCCTACCAAGGCCGAATCGACCGGTATGCGGTCGATTCTTTCGAGGTAAGGCCGTACCCAGGCCGAATCGACCGGAATCGCCTTGCCCCGGTCCCACCTCACCGGGTTCTCCGAGGGCCGGCTCACTCGCAGAGTCGAAGGGTGCCAGGCATTTCCAGTTAGCATTAAAACCGCCCTGTCCAGGGCTCTCGGCTGACCACCGGCGACGTGCATCCGGCCAGTCGGGCGATGGCGGTGCTTCCCAGCGCGCTCTGGCGTCACGACACCGGGCCATGCGCCGCACTGGCGTGGCGCTGTGCATCGAGGCCCACGGACTCGAGACTTGGGCACGGTGTCGGTCGCCATCGCCGGCGACAGCTTCGCCCTCGCTGGCCGAGAAAGGCGGAGGAAATGCTAACTGGAAATGCCTGGCACCTGGAACCACCCAAGCTCAACGGATCGGCAGTGGTACACTGCACGGCCCCCCCCTCCATCCCTTCCTCGGAGCGCCTGTGACGCCCTTCCGTCCAACACTCTTGACTCTGGTCTTGCTGAGCATCGGCTGCCGAATCGGCAAGGTCGCTGACACGGGCATCACCAGCACCTCCACCACCGACGGGGGCACCTTCACCGACGGCGGCGGCAGCGATGGCGGGACCGACACCGGCACAGCCGACGCAGGCACCGCCAGCGATGGTGGGACCGAGACGGCGGGAGTGGACGCGGACGGCGACGGCTACGACTCCATCGACAGCGGCGGGGACGACTGCGACGACAGCGATTCCGGCGTCTTCCCCGGTGCAAAGGAAATCTGCGACGGCATCGACCAGAACTGCGACGGGAGCATCGACGAAGGTGTTGAACAGACCTGGTATGTGGACGGTGACGGTGACGGCTTCGGCGATGCCGACCTGCCCACCACGGCGTGCGAACAACCCAAGGGCATGGTCGCGGACGCCACAGACTGCGACGATGGCGACGCCGAGACCTGGCCAGGCGCCCCCGAACGCTGCGACAAGATCGACAACAACTGTGATGGTACCATCGACGAGGACGTGCAGGATGTCTGGTACGCCGACACCGACGGGGACGGCGAAGGTGATCCCGACAGCACGATCAGCGCGTGCAACCCTGATGTCGGCTTCGTAGGCAACAGCACGGACTGCGATGACACGAACCCGACCGTGAACGCGCACGGGGTCGAGATCTGCAACGGCATCGACGATGACTGCAATGGCGAGATCGACGAAGACAGCGCGCTCGACGCATCCACCTGGTACACCGATGCGGACAGCGACGGCTATGGCGACTCAACCGACAGCTCGGTCGCGTGCGACGCCCCGGACGGAACGGTCAGCAACGCCACCGACTGTGACGACACCGACTCCACCGTTCACCCTGGCGTGGCAGAGGTCTGCAACGACATCGACGACGACTGCGACTCGCTCATCGACGACGACGACCCTGGCCTGACCGACGCCTCGAGCTGGTACATCGA